>CAXTRU010000108.1:0-943 GCA_964246665.1 uncultured Acidobacteriaceae bacterium | reverse complement strand
GAAGCGGAGCGCCAACGTCGCGCGTGACCAGGGCATCTGTGGAGCAAGGGGCAAGGCCGTGGCGCTTGCAGACCCGCTGCAGGACCTCCGCCATACGCCGGCGAGACGCTCCGTCCGCAAAGTCTTGCTCGGCGAAGCGGCGGTCGTAGTCGCCGGCGAGGTGGGGGAAGTGCTCGCGAACGAAGCTCATCCAGGTGGGACGCGAACACGACTTCAGGAACAGCGAATGCGAGGCGAGGAAGCTGGCGTCCGCAGCGGCGGCGGCCTTGGCGACCTGCTCGATGGAAGCCTCGGCGTCGTTGATGCCGGGCAGCATCGGCGAGCAAAGGATGCCGGTGGTGATACCCGCGTCCCGCAGCTTGCGCACGGCGGCGAAGCGCAGGTCGGGGCGGGGTGCGCGCGGCTCGAGCTTGCGGGCGAGCTGGGCATCGGTGGTGGTGATCGTGATGTGGACGACCAGGGTGTTTCGCTCGGCTATGCGCTGTAGCAGATCCATGTCGCGGACGATGAGGTTGGATTTGGTGATGATGCCGAGGCGGTGGCCAGCCCGGCGGCTGAACACGTCCAGCAAGCTGCGCGTGATGCCGGCGCGGCGCTCGACAGGCTGGTAGGGGTCAGTGGCGGTGCCGAGCGCGACCTCCTGTTGCGGGTCAATGCGGCCTAGCTCCTGCTCAAGCAGCCAGGCGGCGTTCTCCTTGAGATAGATCTCCTGCTCGAAGGCCTTGGCCCAGGGCTGTTCGGGGCCGTCGTAGCGACCGGTGGGAATTTCCACGACCTTATTGGGCTGAAGGAACTCGTGCGTGTAGCGGGCGTAGCAGTACTTGCAGCCGAACTCGCAGCCGCGATAGGGGTTGATAGACCACTCGAGCGAGAGATTGCGCTTGCTGACGGAGCGGTTGAGGAGCGCTTTGGCGCGCATGGCGCGGAACGCAATCTGGTGACC
>CAXTRU010000107.1:0-9980 GCA_964246665.1 uncultured Acidobacteriaceae bacterium | reverse complement strand
CAGCGTCCGTACAGACCAAAGATTTAGTGACAAATGTCCCTCCGAGCAGAATTCCCATACTCAGCGTCCCGCAACTTGCGATGCTCGATGAGCAGACTAGGATCTTTGAGCTTTAACATCGAGCATCGAGCGGACGTGTCCATAAACTACATTAGCCCTTTTACAACAGATTGATGGGATTTGTAAAGCTCAGTTCTGGATTTTTGTCGATTGGTCCTAATGAACTTAATTAGCGGACCTTCCTTAGTTATTTGGTGTTACTCGCTAGCAACGGTCATTACTGTTCTATTCTGGACGACACTACCATTAGTGCATTAAGAAACGCTCGTTACTTAACACTTTCGACGGTGCTACTCTTGAAAGTTAGCGCGTTCAGACTGATCTGGTACCTGACGGCTCGCCGCTGTCAGCTGCCGTTCTATTCTAGGGCACTACATAAAAAAAGACCGCGGAGTTCCGCTCAAATCGTCTGGCTCGATCGCATTTTGTGTGCGGTCGAGCATCAATTGATAAACTTGGGGCTAACCGAGCCGCCGTTATTGACCTCCTTTGTCAGTCCACGCTCAATCGCGTATCTTCCCGCTTGTCCGTGATGACATCCTAGGTGAAGCGCTTACAGACCACCTAAGAGGCTGCAAAGCGGAAGCGGGCAAACTTATTTATGTCCTCCCCTTGGTTTGTAGCAGAGATTCACTCGTCAAGATCGCGGAGCGAGTGACACGGCTTCACGCTCACATACGTCCCACTAAGTCCTGACTTCAGGAGGCTGTAGTAGTTCTCAGCCCGTTTGGTAGGTGAGACCGTATATATACCAAACCTCTATTTATAAACTGTTGCGCGTAGTCCCCAGCAAGCCCCTTGAGGACAGCATAGCATCGGTACAGAGCATAGCCCAATTCCACATGCTTCCGAACCTCAGCCGGTAAACCTTTCTTCTTGCGGTCAATAACGACCGCCGTGCGAACCTCGCCGCCGGGCTCCAAGAGCAACCATGATCGCGACCCTATCCTGCGTACCCGTCTCGGGTGCAAACGCCGGATCCGCCTCCTGACGTGCATCTTGCGGGCCCTCCTACCTATCAACGTCTCATCCGCCTCGCCCTGGCCCTTGCCAGAAAGCATGTTCTCGAAAGAGTTCTCATGCAACGCGACCGAACCCGGTGCGCCATGTGCCAAGCTGTTGTTTGATCGATGCTTACGTCGCGGCAAGTGTCGCACGAGCTAATGCCTTTGTCCAGTTAACAATCAATCACGCGGCAGCTAACAACTTATCAACGCCCAAGCGGAACCTCAAACGAGCATCTAACCTTCAGCGAGAAATTCGCTTTAGAGTGCTTTGCATCACACTTGTAGAGCTTCGCCACTCAAGCTAAGCCACCGTGTCAGTCCCACTGTACGGGCAACGCACCTTATTATCTCCCAGCTTTGAGCAAGTAGAAAGCTACGTGAGTTGTCGTAGATCGCGAGGTCGTGCTCAGTCAATTTGATAATGACCTTATCTAGCTACACCTCATGATCTGCAAAGCCTTTGCAGAAGGATGCCGATGAAATACGGATCTTCAATCTGACTTCGAGTAACCTGAGTTGCAGCTGGAGCCTCAAATAATTTGCAATCATAGCATCGTTTTCGAACACCGCCACCTGAAATGTTCAACAGAATGACTGACTCGGGAATCACCTCAGCTTCCTTCACCGCTTTGATTAAACTTGCTACAGCAACAGCTGCTGCCGGATCTATGTCAATCCCTTCGCACTCCTCGAAGAGCCACGACGCATATCTTGCTTCCTCGTTTGTGATTGAGAAGACCATACCTTGCGAAGCCCGCAAGGCATCCAGCAAACCGCCCTTATGCGCGATCGGAGGCCGTCCGTTGACAAGCACTGCGGCATACACCTGGGCACTCAGGCCTCTAGCCTCTTTTTCGTCCTGATACACATGAGTTGAAGTCCCAAAGAGCCAGGTATCACGAATGGGCGTGAACGGGTAATTTTGGCTTAAAAACAAGCGCGGAATACGCTTACTGTCAGTCGCAATCCGTTTCGCAGCCTCGAACGCTCCGATGGCACCTGTTCCGCTACCCACTGCTTGGAAGTAATATTCAGGAACCACGCCCAAAACTTCACACGCACTCAGCATCACAGATCCCAAACCATCTCTTCGACCTACGTTCTTTCCACCCCCCTCAGGGAAAAAACCAGGCATTGTCGCGATGGTTTCCGCCAATCGAATCGCGTCTCCATAATCGCCCTCAGCGATACTGATTATCTGCACACATTGAGAGACTGGTCCCGCTACTGCGAGCCTTGGTAATGCAGAGTCTGGTATTACGATAACGCAGCGCGTGCTCGTTAGGGAGCAGATACGAGCAAAGGCAGCGGCAGTATTCCCCGCCGATGCAACAGTCATCGTGGAGTCTAGCTCAGCAGGCAAGCGAGCGACCACTGTAAGAGCCTCGAGTTCCTTGAATGAACAACTCAGAAGCCATGCATCTCTCTCCGGCCAATAACCGCTGAAAGCTATCCAGAGATTTTTTAGCCCAAGTACCTTCGCAAGGGCCGCACTGCGGTACGTGATCGCGCGCTCGTTTCCGGAGATGCACCGCCTGATAGGGAGCCAATTCCGGTACCTAAAGAGGCTCTGAACGGTATCATCTACAACCATGGTCTTAGCTTTGTAAGAAGTTTGGAGGAGGCTTGGTTCACGGCAGCAGCTGCAGGTTAGTAGCAGCCCATCATCATCAAACACGCCACCGCAACTCGGACAGTAAATCGAATAGTGCATTCCAGCCCCTATCTAAAAATTGTAAACTTCACCCCTTGGCGTGTTGCGTCCGCGAGGCGCAAACACATGCATGACGACCCAAGGAGTAAGCAGCGTTGGATCACAGTAGGACCTCCAAACCAACTTGGCAATGCGTTAGAGCTTCACGTATAATCTATCGCTCAAAGGGTGGAGCCGCCAAGTCGATCGAAACTTCACATTCGGGCGTCGTGGGAACCTGATATTGCGAAAGGAAAGCAGGGACAAGAGTGAATATAGGGTATCGCTTCCCCTCCCCAATCAGCGCGCTCCTCTGCCTCACCCTCGCGCCCGCGGCTACGGCCTCCGAATACCACGGGCAGGTGCTCTTCGGCGGCATCGCGGTGCCCGGCGCCACGGTTACCCTCACGCAAGGAACGCAGCAGCTCTCCACCGTCACCGACACACAAGGTCTCTACCAGTTCCCCAGCCTGCCCGAAGGCACCTGGACGCTCCGCATCGAAATGCGCGGCTTTGCCCCGCTCGAGCGCACCGTCACTGTTGCCGCCACCACGCCACAGGGCGCCTGGAACCTCGACCTTTTGCCGCTTGAAACCATGCTGGCGCAGTCGCACACGCAGCCCACCCAGCCTCGGCCGCTGCAGCCCCGGCCCACAACGCCCGCGACCACTTCTGCAGCCCCGCAACCGAAGCCTGAGCAGGCCGCCAACGAGCCACCCCCGCCGCGTCCCGCTGACGACGCCGATCAGGCCTCGGACGGCTTCCTCGTCAACGGCAGTGAGAACAACGCCGCCACGTCCAAGTACTCCATCGCGCCCGGCTTCGGCAACCGCCGCCCCGGCACAAAGAGCCTCTACACCGGCAGCGCCGGCGCCATCGTGGACAACTCCGTCTTCGACGCGCGCCCCTACTCGTTCACCGGCCTCGAGCTCCCCAAGGCATCCTACAGCCGCATCACCGGCGTGCTCACCCTGGGTGGTCCGCTCAAGATCCCGCACCTGCTGCCGCGCGGCCCCAACTTCTTCGTCGCCTACCAGTGGACCCGCGACCGCGTCGCCAACACGGAAACGGGTCTCGTCCCCACCGCCGCGCAGCGCGCCGGCGATCTTTCCGGGGTCCTCAATGAACTCGGCCAGCCCGTCACCATCTACAACCCCGCCACGGGTCAACCTTTCACCACGCCGGTGCCGGTCAGCCCGCAAGCAGCCGCATTGCTGCGGCTCTATCCGCTGCCCAACCTCGTCGGTAACAACCGCTACAACTTCCAGACGCAGGTGCTCAACAACACGCATATCGACGCCCTGCAGTCCCGCCTCGACAAGTCCGTCGGTCGTCGCGATACCTTGTACGGCGGCTTCGCGCTCACCAGCACGCGCGCCAACAGCGCCAACCTCTTCAGCTTCGTCGACACCACCAACACCCTGGGCCTCAACGGCGACATCCACTGGTCGCACCGGCTGCCGCACCAGACCATCGCCAACCTCAGCTACAACTTCAGCCGCCTGCGCACACAGATCCGCCCCAACTTCAGCAACGTCGCCGACATCTCCGGCGGGGCCAGCATCAGCGGCAACAGCCATGACCCTGCGGACTGGGGCCCGCCCACACTGGCCTTTTCCAGCGGTATCGCCTCGCTCAGTGACGCCGACAGCGCCTTCAATCGCAACCGCACGGACGGCATCGCCGCCTCCGCCGTCTGGACCCACCGCCGTCACAACGTCACCTTCGGTGGCGACTTCCGCCGCCGCGAGTTCAACGAGCTCACGCAGGCCAACCCGCGCGGCGCCTTCGCCTTCACCGGCGTCGCCACCCAGGCGCCCGGCAGCAACAGCAGCTCGTCCACCACGCAGGCCAAATCCGGCAGCGGCTCTGACCTCGCCGACTTCCTCCTCGGCACGCCCGACGCAAGCGCCGTCGCCTTCGGCAACGCGGACAAATACTTCCGCCAGTCCCTCACCGACCTTTTTGTCAGCGACGACTGGCGCGTCCGCTCAGACCTGACCATCAACGCCGGCCTGCGCTGGGACTACGGCGCTCCGTTGAGCGAGTTGAAGGGCCGCCTCGTCAATATCGACCTCGCGCCCAGCTTCGCCGCGGCCGCCCCTGTGCTCGGCTCCAGTGCCGAAGGCTCGGTCAGTGGTCAAAGCTACCCGGCGGCCCTTGTCCGCCCCGACCACCTCGGCTTTCAGCCGCGCGTCGGCATCTCCTGGCGGCCGCTGCCCGCCTCCACGCTCCTTGTGCGCGCCGGCTACGGCATCTATGACGATACCTCGGTCTATCTCTCCGCCGCCGAGGCCATGGCGCAACAGGCGCCGCTCTCCACCAGCGTCAATATCGCCAACTCCGCCGCTTGCCCGCTCTCGCTCGCCAACGGCTTTCGCAACTGCGCCGGCACCACCGCAGACACCTTCGGCATCGACCCCGACTTCCGCGTCGGCTACGCGCAAACCTGGCAGCTGGCGGTGCAGCGCGACCTGCCCGGCGCCCTCGTCGTCACCGCCACCTATCTCGGCATCAAGGGCACGCGCGGCATGCAGGAGTTCCTCCCCAACACCTACGCCCCGGGCGGCACCGACCCCTTCGCTAACGCCCCGCGCGGCTTCGTCTACCGCACCTCCACGGGCGACTCCACCCGCGAGTCGGGCCAAATTCAACTGCGCCGCCGCCTGCGCAACGGCCTCCAGGGCAGCCTGCAGTACACCTACTCCAAATCGCTCGACAACGATTCGCAACTCGGCGCGCAAGGCCACATCAGCCCTACGTCCACCAGCTCTGAGGCGACCTCGTCCACCGCCACCGCCTCGCTCGCGATCGCGCAAAACTGGCTCGACCTGCGCCGCGGCGAACGCGGTCTCTCTACCTTTGACCAGCGCCACCTTCTGCGCGCGCAGCTGCAATACACAACCGGCATGGGTCTCCACGGTGGCGCGATGCTCACCGGCTGGCGCGGTCGCCTGCTGAAGCAGTGGACCGCAGCCACAACCATCTCCGCCGGGACCGGCCTGCCGGAGACACCCATCTATGACGAGGCTGTGCCCGACACCGGCTTCACCGGCACCGTGCGGCCCAACCTCACAGGTCTTCCGCTTTACCGCACAGATGCTACCCCCGCCGGCTACTTCCTCAACGCCTCCGCCTACAGTGCACCGGCCGCCGGGCAATGGGGCAATGCGCGCGGTAATTCCATCATTGGTCCAACGCAGTTCAATCTGGACAGCTCGTTCTCCCGCACGTTCAAGCTCGCCAAAATTAACGACCGCACCAACTTCGACGTCCGCCTGGACGCCACCAACCTGCTCAACCACGCGACGTTCACCACCTGGAACAACCTCGTGAACAGCACCACCTTCGGCCTGCCCGCCGGGACCAACCCCATGCGCTCCATGCAGCTCACAGGAAGGTTCAGGTTCTAGCCCATGCGCCTGCCCCTCGCACTCGCCCTCCTCGCCACGCTGCCGCTCGCATTGCTTCTGCCGGCCCAGCAGATCGGCACCAACAAGGCGGAAGATCAGCCCGGCAGCTACAAGCTCACGGTGCAGTCGCAGCTCGTTGTGGAAACCGTCGTCGCCAAAGACAAACAGGGCAACTTCATTCCGCACCTCACGGCCAAGGACTTCACCGTCACCGAAGACGGCACACCCCAGAAGATTCGCTTCCTCGAGCACGAATCGCTGCCCACCGCCGCCACCCCGCTGCCCCCGTCCAACCCCGACGACGAGCGAATCACGATCTACAAGCGCCTGACCCGCACCACACTGGCCGCAGAAGGCACATCCGCCGCCACAGGCACCTCACGCTACAAGAACCACCGCCTTCTCGCGCTCTACTTCGATATGACGGCGATGCCGCCCACCGATCAACAGCGTGCTCTCGCCGGGGCGGAAAAGTTCGTCCGCACGCAGATGACCACCGCCGACCTGGGCTCCATCCTGCGCTTCGGCGGTGGCTCCGTCGACGTCCTCCAGGACTTCACCGCCGATCGCAATCGCCTGCTCAGCGTCCTCGAAACCCTCATTGTCGGCGAAGGCCAGGGCTCAGCCAACTCGATTGATGACGCTGCCAGCGCCGACACCGGCGCCGCCTTCGGCCAGGACGACAGCGAGTTCAACATCTTCAACACCGACCGCCAACTCGCCGCCCTGCAAACCGCAGCCAACATGCTCGGCCAGATGAACGAGAAGAAGGCTCTCATCTACTTCGCTTCTGGCATGCGCCTCAACGGCGTCGACAACCAGGCCCAACTGCACGCCACAGTCGAGTCCGCCATTCGCATGGGCGTGTCTTTCTGGCCCGTGGACGCGCGCGGTCTCGTTGCCGAAGCCCCCCTCGGCGACGCCACACAGGGCTCAGCCGGCAACGTCGATCTCTACAACGGCCAGGCCGCGGTCGCACAGACCTCTCGCCGCGAGCAATCGCAGGACACCATGTTCACCCTCGCCGCCGACACGGGAGGCAAGGCCCTGCTCGACAACAACGACCTGACCCGCGGCATCAACTCCGCGCAGCACGCCATCACCGACTACTACATCCTCGGCTACTACACCACCAACGACGCCCCCAACGGCCGCTTCCGCAAGGTCAAGATCACACTCGCCGACCACCCGGAAGCCACGCTCGACTACCGCCAGGGCTACTACGCGCGCAAAGAGTTCGCCAACTTCAACAGCTCCGACAAGGAGCGCCAGCTCGAAGACGCCCTCATGCTCGGCGACCCCATCACCGACCTCACCATCGCGATGGAGATCAACTACTTCCAGCTCAACCGCGCCGAGTACTACGTGCCCATCATGGTCAAGATCCCCGGCCGCGAGCTGGCCCTGGCCAAGAAGTTCGGTGCCGAGCACACCTCGCTCGATCTCGTCTGCGAAGTCAAGGACGACATCGGCGGCATGACCGTCTCCAATGTCCGCGACACGGTAACCCTCAAGCTCTCGGACGCCACCGCGGCCGAGCTCAGCAAGCGCCCCATCGAGTACGACGCCGGCTTCACCCTAACGCCCGGCCACTACACGCTCAAGTTCCTCGCCCGCGACAACGAGACCGGCCGTATCGGCACCTACCAGGCCAACTTCGTCATCCCCAACCTCAACAAGGAGTCGCGGCGTCTTCCGGTCAGCTCCGTCGTCCTGAGCAGCCAAGAGGCAGACCTGAAGAGCGCTCTATACAACGCAACCGCCGGCAAGGAATCGGTCAAAGATAATGCCGCCAACCCTTTGGTTCAGGACGGCCACAAGCTCATCCCCAGCGTCACCCGCGTCTTCCACGCCGATCGCGAAATGTTTGTCTTCCTGCAGGCCTACGCCAGGGCCGGCTCACCCCCGCCTGCTACGATCGCCAAGCTGGACGGCCCGGCCGCCGTCGCACTCACTAATACCGCCAATCCCACGCCAATTCCACCCCTCCCCACCAACAAACCCATCCTCGCCTTCGTCACCTTCTTCCACGATGACCAAAAGGTCTATGAGACAACGCCGATCGCCGTCACGCCCGACGCTTCAACCCGTCTCGGCGTCACCCCGGTCCACTTCAAGATCGGCTTAGGTCAGTTCGCGCCCGGCATTTATCGATGCCAGGTAAGTATCCTCGATCCTATTTCGCAACGAGCCGCCTTCTGGCAAGCTGAAATCAAACTCGTTCCCTGACCTATTATTTGTCCGCAGCTCCTGCAGTCGGCCGTCCCTTCATGACGTGATTTGGGACCAGCTATCTATATCTAAAATGGGGGATAAAGTCGGCGTGCGAGTCATGTTTGTAACGGAGCTACGCCGAGGTCCTCTGGGACGGCTATGAAGCCCGTGACGCTCACATCATGAGCATCACGGCTGTAGAGTGAATACTTGCAAAGCCTTTCGAACCGCAGCTTAGCAGGGCAAAAACCTTGATAACGTTGGAAGCGCAGCAACCGACTACAGCCGACAACCCGCCTACAACACCAGCTCTTCACCTGCGCTATTAACCTAACAGGATCTCAGTCGTTGTGTTGCGGATACCAATACGCTTGACGACCTCGAAAGGCAGACTCACACCCAGCCTGCCCCGCGTCAGGGCCACGTAAAGAAGCTTGGTTTCAGATGCAAGAGCTTCCGAAGCCTGAATTAGACCATGTCGGGCAGCGCGGGCGAGCCCGGTTTCGAAGTCTGGGTCTATGTGTACGTAGTTCCACTCTCTCCGTTCGAGCGATGAGCAATAGTGCAAACAACCTGGGCCGTCGCTTCGCCCGGCTCGCACCAGAGGGCGCCCTCAGCATTCGGGCTTGCTCCTAAGGTCTGAAGCGGCAGATGATGGGTGTCTTCTCGCCTCGATAGCTGTTTCACTTAGATAAGAACTTCACAGAGGCAAACCAACGATACTATCGCAGGTAAGAAACCGACTTCGCTCTGGGCCGGCTTTAAAGGCCGCAATAGGTCCTCGAGCTTGTCTGGTGTCGATCATGTATCCAAGCGCGTAGATACTTGTCCTCTACTGAATCTGACCCCAAGGTGACAGGTTAAATACCGAGGTCTGGCCACTTTGATCGCGGGGCTTCGGCTGGGTTGGGCCGAAGCATCTGGGCCAAACAAGATTCCGACCTTGTTCTGGGAGCTCGTTCTGCGGATCAGCTGAACGTGTGGCAGAAAACCTGCGTGTGGAGGCCAAAGGGCAGGTCACTGCGTACGGCAGACCTTTCGTCGCCTGATGCGGTTACATTCTGATCGCCGAAATTCGCACCCGTGATCTTAGGATGTACATCTTGGTCAACAACGCGGAATCGGAGCTTTTCGAAGGCTTCCTTGACACGACCTTCGAGCAGCAGATCTAGAGCCTAGACAAGCGTCGGGCTGAACTCTCCCGTTGGCAGAGCTACGGCGATTAGCTTCTTCTAGTCGGCGAACTGGAAGGCCACTGGCATCAATCTATGAATTTTTACGTAGCGGACACAAACGATCCAAAACTGCACAGCGTTGCGTTCGGTGGGCTGGACACAAGGCGTTGAAATTTGGATCACCGTTGTTAAGACAGAGAGTCTGCTTGAGAAGTTCTCGCAGCCCTATCTTAAGTGGATGGATTCCAAGAGAGTGGAAAAGTTCAAAGGGCGGAACGGCGGGTAGATGGCCACGACACGTTCGACTTACCTTAGTCTCCGCCAGACGAACGGCAACTGCCGGTGTCCGGATCGCTAGAGCCTGTTATGACGTTGCGTTGAGCAGTTGGAACATGCGGGTGAGCATGAGGCAGGCGAA
>CAXTRU010000106.1:2750-9995 GCA_964246665.1 uncultured Acidobacteriaceae bacterium | reverse complement strand
TCCTATGGGCGCGCAAGGACTCCCCTGCACAACCGCTCAGCCTCGACTCCCTCACCAGCCCAAAGGTCACGCGCATCGCCGTCGCCAACGACCTCCATGCGCCCTACGGCCAGGCAGCGACGGCGGAGCTCCGCGCCCTAAACCTGCGGCAGGCTGTGGCCGCCAAGCTCGTCACCGGCGAGAACATCATGCAAACCGCGCAGTTTGCCGATACCGGCAATGCCCAGGTTGCGTTGATCTCACTGACCATCGCCTCCAGCCCGCACTTCCGCGAGACCGGCAGCTCCTTCCCGTTGCCCCGTAACTACCCGCCCATTCGCCAGTGCGGCGTCGTCCTCACGCGCGGGGGCAACACGGCCGCAGCCATGAAGTTTCTGCAGTGGCTCACCTCGCCGGCCGTTCAAAAGCAGATGCCGCAGTTCGGCCTCGAGCCCGCCCGCTAGACTCCCTTCATGGACCTCCAAGCTCTCGGCCTGACCGCACGGCTTGCTGCGCTGACCACGGTCCTGTTGCTCGCGATCAGCACCCCGCTGGCGCTTTGGCTGGCCGCGCGCGACACCTGGCCGCGCCGCGTGGTCTACGCCGCTGCGCTGCTGCCCCTGGTTTTGCCGCCCACCGTGCTTGGTTTCTACCTGCTCGAAGGCCTCGGGCCGCAGACAGCACTTGGCCGCGGGCTGACGCACCTTCTCGGCCACACGCTGGCCTTCAGCTTCGCCGGCCTCCTTGTGGGCTCGATGCTGTACAGCCTGCCGTTTGCCGTGCAGCCGTTGACGGCGGCCTTTGCTGACGTTGACCCCAACCTCCGGGACCTTGCGCGCGTCCTCGGGGCTTCGCCGCTCCAGGTCGCTCGCCGGGTCACGCTTCCGCTGGCGCGCCGAGCCTTCCTCACCGCCGGCCTGCTCACCTTCTGCCACACCGTCGGCGAGTTCGGCGTCGTGCTCATGCTTGGCGGCGACATCCCAGGCTCCACCCGCACACTGTCCATCTCGCTGTTCGATCAGGTGCAGGAGGCCAACTACACCGCCGCCAGGCAGACCTCGCTGCTCCTGATCGGGCTCAGCCTGGTGACATTGCTGGCCCTGCAAATGCGCCGTCGCAGGCACATGCCTCGGGACGCCTGAACGCTCTTGCGGGACGCCCTGCAAACCAGGCATCACCATAGAATCGACGAAGCCGTGATCCCTCACAGCCCTCACCACCGGTTCGAGATCCACGGCCGCCTGGGGCAGTTGAACCTTGCCGTCAGCGCCACCCTCGACGCCTCCTGGACGGTGCTCTTTGGCGCGTCCGGCTCCGGCAAGAGCACCATTCTGCGCGCGCTGGCTGGGCTCACCCCCGATCTCCAGGTCGGCTTTGCTCGACTGGAACACCAAACGGCTCGGTGGCAGCCGCTCAGCAAATTGCCGCCGCACCATCGTCGTCTCGCGTACGACCCGCAGCAGGCGCCGCTGCTCCCGCACCTTTCTGTGCGGGACAACATTTGCTTTCCGGAGAGCCTTCGACGCATGGCCGCCAACCGCTCGCTCCTGCCGGCCCTCACGGACGTACTCGAGCTTGGGCCGCTTCTCTCGAAGGCACCCCATCAGCTCTCGGGCGGCGAACGCCAGCGCGTCTCGCTGGCCCGTGCCCTCGCCGTCCCGGACGCACACCTCCTGCTGCTGGATGAACCGTTCGCCGGCCTCGATCGCGCACACCGCGATGCGTTGCTGCCCCGTCTCCGCGCTCACCTCACCGCTCGCAAGCTCCCCGTGCTGTCCGTTACACACGACCCTGACGAAGCCCTGCTCCTACAGGCCGACGTCGTTCGGCTCCAAAGCGGCCAAACAACCACACAAGGCCCCGCCGCCCTCATCCTCGCCGATGAAATCACCCGTCTGCGCCAAATCCTGGACGGTCCCTGAGTCCGTCGCGCCCCCTGGCGAACCGTAGTCTCGGCCTTCGCTGATGACATCGCCTTTTGACTTGGATCGCCGTACCTTTGCATCACTATCGCCGTTGCCTCTTTCCTCTTGCGAGCGCCGTTGCTTGGCGTTGTCACGCCTTTGCTTTTCTTGTTGTCATTCCCCGCACGGGGAACCTGCTGTATTCGCAAACGCAGCCACAAAGCGATAGGACACGCTTCGCCTCTGTGGCCAGCCGATCATTCACCCGCTAAACCCGCTCCAACAAAGCCGCAAAGAAGCCATCCCCGGCGAACTCATACCCCGGTAGCGTCCGCAACACCTCGCCCCGTACCCACGCCTTCCATTCGTCGGTCCCCGCCAACAGGCGTCCCGACCCGACCAGGCCGCCCAGCACGCCGTCCACGGGCACCCGGCGCACCTGGGCTTCAAACCCCGCGACGGCCGCACTCACCACGCCACCACACTCTTCCGGCTCCAGCGAACACGTGGAGTACACCAGCAAACCACCCGGAGCCAAACGCCCCAAGGCAGCGGCCAGAAGCCGCCGCTGTCGGTCCACCTGCCGCGACAAGTCCCCCGGCTGCAGCCGATGTCGGATCTCCGGATTACGCGCCATCGTACCTGTCCCGCTACACGGCACATCGCACAGAATCAGATCGAACTCTCCAAAACGCGACGGCAATGCCGCCGCATCCGCCATCTCCAGCCGAACGTCGCGCCCGGACAGATCTCGTCGGAGCCGATCTCCCATCCGCTTCAGCCGCACCGGACTCACATCGGTTGCCAGCACTTCCGCATGCGGTAGCCGGGCTGCCATCACCATCGTCTTCCCGCCCGGAGCCGCACAACTATCCCAAATCCGTCGCGCGTTTGGCCGTCCCGCCGCCGCCAGCTCCGCCACCAGTCGCGACCCCGCGTCCATCACCGGCAGGTTCGGCTCATCCGTGCGCTCGGCGAAGAGAGCGGCACACGCAGGCTCCTGCTGATCGAACCCGCAGATCGTCTCCGCCGCCTGCCGCCCATACTGCGCCACCCAGCGCTCCACGAGCCACAGCGGATGTCCCAACCGCTCCGCCATCGTGGCGACGGACTCCACCAGCGGCTTGCGCTGCGCCCCCGCCCCCACCAACTTGCGCAGCACGGCGTTGACCATCCCCGCCGCCTGCGGCTGCCCCGCTGCCCGCACCAGCTCCACACTCTCGTTTAACGCCGCATGGGCCGGGATGCGTTCCATATGGAGCAACTGGAAGGCACCCAGGCGCAACGCGATGGCCACCGGTTCCGGCACCCGCCAATCCGGCCGGCTCAGGAGCGGCCGCACACGCGCATCCAGCGCGATCTGCCATCGCAACACCCCTAACACCAGCGCGGTCGTTAGATCTTTGTCGACCTGCGACAGCCCTGCAAGCCGAGGCCCATGCAACAAGTCATCACTGTGCGCCGTAGACGCTCCGATCCGCTCCAGCAAATCGAACGCTGCCGCCCGCGCCGGACTGATCGGCGCCGCCATCGCCGCTCCTGCCGTTGGCGCCGCACCTTTGCGCATCCCTGCAGTTCGTGACGCCTTAGCCTCAGGCCGCAGGGCCGAACCTCGCTTCGTAGCTCCGGATTTGCCGGGCGGCCCAGTTCCCTTCCGACCGTTGGTGTTGGACATGTCTTTCTTCTCTCCGAAAGGGACCCTTGTTCCGCTCGCAACGAGGAACCTGCACTTCCGGTCTTCCTTTGCTATCCCGGAACGGCGACCTCTCGTTCGCTTGCCGAAATGAACCGTGTCCGCTCCATTGGACCCTCAAACAAGTCGCTCGCCCGCCCTCACCTGAAATCCTCGCGCAAACTCCTCACCACGCATCCGGGGCTTCGCTTCCACTTGCACTTCGTCCAGCCGCAGGGTGCCGCCCTTGGCCGCTCCAACCAGTAACTCTGAGTCGCCCAAACGCAACTCACCCGGCTCCAAACCGCTGCCCGGAGCCAGGCTCATCCGGTGCACAAGAAACCGCTTGCCCCGGAAGGTCGCATAGGCTCCCGGCCAAGGATAGAACCCGCGCCACCGGTCATAGACCTGCTGGGCCGTCCGTTCGCCCAGGCGCATCAGCCCATCCTCGCGGGCCAGGATCGGCGCGGACGTCGCCTGCGCGTGATCCTGTGGCTTCGGCGTGACCGTCCCCTCGTCTAAGGCCGACAACGTCTCCAACATGAGTTCCGCACCCACCTGCGCCAGCACCGGGAAAAGCTCCACCGAGGTCGTCTCCGGCCCGATCGGCACGCGCCGTTCCAGCAGCACATCGCCGGTGTCTAATCCCGCATCCAGACGCATGGTGGTTACCCCCGTTTCGGTTTCGCCGTTGGCCACTGCCCATTGGATCGGCGCCGCTCCACGGTATTTCGGCAGCAACGACCCATGAAGATTCAGATTGCCAAAGCGCGGCAAGTCCAACATCCATTGCGGGATAATGCGCCCATACGCCACCACCAAAATCGCGGCCGGCGCAATCGCTTCCAGCCGGGCGCGCAACTCCTCATTCTTCTTGATCCGTTCCGGCTGCTCCACCCGCAGCCCGCGTTCCAGAGCGAATCGCTTTACCGGGGGCGCTTGCATCACCATCCTGCGACCGGCCGGCCTGTCCGGCTGCGAGAGTACCAGCGCCACCTCATGCCCGGCATCGAGCACAGCCTCGAGCGTCGGCACAGCAAACTCCGGAGTTCCACAGAAAACTAACCTCACCGAAGCCCACCCTCGCCGCTCAAAGCTCGTAGCTCCTAGCTGAACACCAATCCCTTTGGGCCTCTCAGCCCAGGTTCAAGAAAACCCGCTGCACCAAAATCGGTTCAACTCAGAATCGCCGAAGTCCAGACCTAAGTCCTTATTCGAACGTACTTTGTACTCCAAGTACGTGAGGGGGTACCACCTCCCCGTACTCGTCTTACCATTCACCATTGCGCTGCATCTTTCGGATGCGCCGGTGCACAAGGTCCCGCTTCAGCCGGCTCAGGTGGTCGATGAACAACACCCCGTGCAGGTGGTCGATCTCGTGTTGAAACGCCCGCGCCAGCAACTCATCGCCGTCCACCTCGAAGAACTTCCCACGCGCATCTTGCGCCCGCACCGTTACCGTGGCGGAACGCTTCACCTTCTCGCGAATTTCCGGCAAGCTGAGGCAGCCTTCTTCCTCGTACTGCTCCCCTTGCCGCTTCACGATCACCGGGTTGATCAGCACCAGCTTCTTGGCCGGGTCTTTTCGGAAGCTCACATCGATGGTCGTGATCTGTTTGGAGATCCCGATCTGCGGCGCCGCCAACCCAATGCCCTCGGCCGCGTACATGCTCTCGAACATATCCTCGACGAGCTCGGCCAAGCTCCGGTCAAACACCGTCACCACGTCGGCCTTGCGCGCCAGCACAGGGTCCGGGTACTTCACCACGGTGTAAATGCGTCGCGGACTTTCCGCTATCGAACTCGCCATAGCTCCTCTAGAACGCCGCCCCTTAAAACTTCCTGATCTGCTCGCGGTACCCGTCGAAGTTTCGCTGCAACTCCCTCATTGAGTCGCCCCCGAACTTCTCCAGAACCAGCCGCGCTACGGTCAGCGCCACCATTGCTTCGCCCGCAACCCCGGCCGCCGGCACCACGCACACATCCGACCGTTCATACGATGCTTTGGTCTCTTCGCGCGTAGCAAACGACACCGATGCCAGGGGCCGCCGTAGCGTCGAGATCGGCTTCAGATACCCGCGCACCACCACGTCCTCTCCGTTCGACATCCCGCCCTCGACGCCCCCGGCGTTGTTGCGCTCCCGCTTAAAGCGCGTAAACCCGTCGCCGTTTCCGGAAGCTTCCGCGCCGTCTCCATCCAACCCCGCATACCCAATCGCGTCATGCACCGCCGAGCCTTGTGCGCTCGCCGCCGTCACGCCACGGCCCAACTCAACCGCCTTCACCGCCTGCAGGCTCATTAGCGCCTGGGCCAGCAAGCCGTCCAATCGCTCGTCCCAGTTCACATGTGTACCAATACCCGGTGGCAACCCGTGCACCACCACTTCAAACACGCCACCCACGGTGTCACCCGTGCGTAGAGCCTTGTCCACCTCGGCTTTCATGCGTGCCTCGGTATCTTTATCGGCACAGGCCAGCAAAACTTCAGTTCTTTCTGCGATGGCGGCGATCTCTGCCCAACTCGGATCGCGCTCCAGCTCAACGGCACCCACGCGCGTCACATGGCTTGCGACTTCAACCCCCAAAGCGCGTAGCAACATTTTCGCGAAAGCACCGCAAGCAACCCGCGCCGCAGACTCCCGCGCGCTCGCCCGCTCAAGCACATACCGCGCATCCTGAAAGTCGTACTTCAAGGCACCCGCGAGATCCGCATGCCCCGGCCGCGGGCTTGCGACCGCCTTGTGCTTTTCCGGATCGCCTGCGCCAACCGGCAGCAGCTCTTCCCAGTTCTTCCAGTCGCGGTTTTCCAGCGTCATCGCTACCGGCGATCCGATGGTCTTGCCATGGCGCACCCCGGAAAGCACATGCGCACGGTCCTGCTCGATGCGCATCCGTCCACCGCGGCCGTAGCCTTGCTGCCGTCGCCATAACTCCCGGTCCAGGAAGTCCTGGTCAAAAGGCACACCTGCGGGCAGCCCGCTGATCAGTGCGACTAGTGCCTCGCCATGGCTCTCCCCGGCTGTCGAAAACCTGAGCATAAGCTCTCGATTATACGAGCTTCCCCAGGGTTCCTGAGGATCGCCGAGCCGTTCTCAACCCAACCCGGGCACATCCACCGTGACGTGCTCAGTCGAGCAGACGCAGGGTGAAGGAAGGCACATCCATCTCCGGCTCCTCGCGTGCCGGCTGGGGCATCTCAGGCGCAGGCTGTGCTTGTTCGGCGGGAGCGGCCGGAGCAGCGGCAGCAATAGTCTGCCCAAGGTACCTGCCGGAGTCAAACAGGTTCCGCTCCATCGAGCGCACCCACTCAGTCGGCTGCTCGACACCGCGGCCGGCCGCCTCCGCCGCCGCGAACTCACCACGCACGGTCTGGAACTTGGCTTCCAGGTCGTCCAGCGCGCTCAGCAGCAAGGCCTCCGGCGTCATGGGCAGCTTCGGGGAACCGAACTCCAGCTTGCCGTGATGCGCCAGCAGCATGTGCTCCAACAGCAGGCGAAGCCGCTCCGGAAACAGTACGGGCTCCAGGCCCTCGGCAGCAGCGGATGCGCGCGCCTCGGCGTCCATGCCGGCGATCTTTTCGCTCAACATGCGCTGGCCGATCGAGATGTGTCCGACCAACTGCCCTTCCAGCGTGTACTCGAATGACGATCCCCAGCGCAGTTCCTTGACCTTGCCGATGTCGTGCAGGAT
>CAXTRU010000106.1:0-2740 GCA_964246665.1 uncultured Acidobacteriaceae bacterium | reverse complement strand
GGTCGACCTCGGGGTACATCGGCGCCACGGCACGGCAGACTCGCACCAGGTGCAGCACATGCTCCAGCAGACCGCCCAACCACGCATGGTGCAGCTTTTTGGCAGCCGGAGCCACACGAAACGCCGGTCCGATCTCGGGATCGTCCAGAAAGCGCAGCACCAGCTTACGGAGCCAGGCATTCCCAAAGCCATCCACGTAGCCCCGCAGCTCACGGTCCATCTCGTCGGGATCGAATCGCGACGCGGGGACGAAGTCTGCGGGCTCCACCTCGGCCTCGGCCGCAGACCGCATGCGCGTCAACGTGATCTGAAATTTGCCGTTGTACTTCGAGATCTGTCCCTGCGCCTTGACGAAGCACCCTTCGCTGCAGCTCTTCACCGCGTCGGCGAACTCTTCCCACATGCGCGCTTCCAGCTGCCCGGTCTTGTCCGCCAGCATCAACGCCAGATACTGGCCACCGCCGCCCTTGCGCTCACGCACGCTTAGTGACGCCAAGCAGAAAAAGCTGGTTACGACTTCGTTCTCATACTTCGGCGCATCGGCGACAAAAAAGCTCTTCATCTCGCTCGTTCCCGATCTCTTTGGCAATACCGAAACGACAAAGGCGCGGCCTCAAGGAGCGAAGCCGCGCCGTGTACCCGCCGCGATCTACTGGGGCTGCGGTACCGTCGTGGTGGGTGCATTGGGTTGCGTGCCCGTCACCGCCGGGATCGGCTGGCCCTGCGGCGGCGCGTTGGCCGGGGCCGCACTGGCCGGGGGCAGCGTGGTCTGGTCGGAGGTCCCCGACGCTGGACGCGTCGGGTTGCCGACCGCCGTTGTACCCAGCGCTGGATTCACCGAAGGCTCGATCGGCTGCGTCTGCTGCTGGGCAGGTTTTGCCTTCTCCTGGAGACGCTCCTTGGGCTGATCCTTGTCGCGCTTCACCTTCTGCTTCTTCTTGGACGTGGTGTCCTTCAGGCCGAGCGGACCGGACTGCACCTTTTCGTCAGCGGTTTCCGTGCTGGTGGCCTTTTCAGGACGCTTGGTCGCCTTCACCTCGGCCTTGGCCAGCTTGGTTTGCGCCTTCTTCTCGTCCGTGTCAGTCTGCCGTGAAGAAAAGCGCGTCTTGTGGTCAGAAGGTGCCTGCTGCGCATCCAGCGGGTTCTCCGCTTCCGGGCCGGTTCCCGTGGTAATCGAGGTTACCGACTCGTTGGAAGCCGCGATGGCGGCCCCAGGAGCTGGCGTCTTCGTCACATCTGCTCCTTCAGCCGCTGCACCCAGGGACGGCACCGAAGCCAACGTGTCCGCTGTGCCGTTCGGCAGGGCGTTACGCGGTGCCTGGCCATAGCGCACCTTTTCCCGCTTCACTTTCTTAGGCTTGCCCGTGTAGCTGACGCTTTGCGCCCCACTCGTGGGGGCTCCGCCCTTGGCCGCAGCCTTGGCTTGCTGTTTGACGGCGACCTTTTCACGCGCTGCGGCTAGCTGCTGCTCGGCCTTTTCTGCCTTTTCCTGCTCTGCCCGCTGTTTCTTCACCACCTTCTTCTTTACCGGCGGCGGGGCGTAGGTGGTGAACGTCGTCCGGCTATCCGCGCCGCCTGAACCGGCATCGTCGAAGCCTGGCTTGATTTCGACATAGGCATCCTGGCGGGCCTGCGTCAGGTAGTTCCGCAAGGCTGGTTGCAGCTGGCTCATATAGAGCCCTTCCTGCACCTGCCCTTCCACCTGCTGCAGCGGCGGCGTGCCTGCGTTTTGATGGCTATCAACCTTCAGGATCACGAAGCCCTGCCGCGTCCGGATCGGCGCCGTATACGCGCCGGTGGGCAGGTCAAAGGTCGCCTTCTCCAAGACGTCGCCCAGCATGCCGCGTTTGAAGTCGCCAAGGTCGCCGCCTGCGGACGCCGTCGGTCCACCGGACGAGCTCTTGGCTACATCGGCGAAGTTCGCTCCGCCCTTCAGCTTGGCTTCTACTGCGTCCGCCTTGGTCTGAGCCTCGGCGATCTGCGCGTCGGTGGCGTTTTCCGGCGTGGGCAACAGGATCTCGCTCAGGTGCACCTGTTCCGGCTGCTCAAAGTCCTTCAGGTGCGCCTGGTAGTAGGTCTGCTCCTGGCTCGGCGTCACGTTCAGGTGACGGCCCACCTCGTCGCGCACCACCTGCTGGGTGATCACCTGGTTGCGAATGTTCTGCTTGAAATCTTCGTACGAGACACCCTGCTCCGCCGCCGCTTTTTCCAGCGACTCCATATCCGGCAGGTTGGCGCGCTTGCGAATCTCGTCCAGCTGGCGCGTCATCTCGGCGTCGCCGGTGATGCCCAGTTCCTTGCCCTTGGACAGCAGCAGCTGCTGGTCGATCATGTCGCGCAACAGCGTTTTCTGCTTGTCCCCCAACTCGCCGGGCGTCCACTTCTCCTGCTGCGCTTCCTGCACCAGGCCCTGCTCGGCGCGTTCGTACTCCGTACGCGTGATCACCTGGTCGTTCACACGGGCGATCACATCTTCCACCACCGTCGCGTTCGCCGTGATCGGCTTGGCCGGTGGCAGCTGCGGCACCTGCGGCACCTGCGGCGTGTTGAACCCGCCGGTTGGCAACGTAAAGTTGGGCCGCGCACTGCCGATGCCCGTCTGCCCTTCAGGCGCCTGCGCCCACAGGATCTGTCCCGTCACGGCCGTAGCCGCCACGACCAATACCAGCGCGCCCTTGCGCGCCCGCTCAAAACTCATTCGCCGCATCCTGTCTTCCGCGCGCCCAAACTGACGATGTTG
>CAXTRU010000105.1:0-9999 GCA_964246665.1 uncultured Acidobacteriaceae bacterium | reverse complement strand
CACCTGCGAGGGCAACGAAAAAGGCCCGATGTTGTCGATGAAGGGCATCGACAACACGACGTATTACCGCCCCGTGCAGGACAGCCCCCGCCACTACATGGACTACACGGGCACGGGCAACACGCTGAATGTGTACAACCCCCAAGTGCTGAAGTTGTTGATGGACAGCTTGCGCTACTGGGTGACGGAGATGCACGTCGACGGCTTCCGTTTCGACCTTGCGTCGACACTGGCCCGTGAGCTGCAAGATGTAAATAAGCTCGGCGCGTTTTTCGACACGATTCACCAGGATCCGACGTTGGCTGATATCAAGCTGATCGCGGAGCCCTGGGACGTTGGCGATGGCGGCTACCAGGTCGGTAACTTCCCGATTCTGTGGGCGGAGTGGAACGGCAAGTATCGCGACACGGTCCGGCGTTTCTGGAAGGGCGATGCGGGGCAGCTTTCCGACTTCGCCTACCGCATTACCGGGTCGAGCGATCTGTACAAGAGCGATGGTCGCGCGCCTTCAGCCTCCATCAATTTCATCACCGCGCATGACGGCTTCACGCTGTGCGACCTGGTGAGCTACAACGAGAAGCACAATGAGGCCAATGGCGACAACAACACCGACGGCGCCAACGATAATGACTCGTGGAACATGGGTGCCGAAGGGCCAACCGACGACGAGAACATTAATCGTGAGCGCGAAAAGCAGACCCGCAACTTTCTCGCAACGCTGCTGCTGAGCCAAGGCGTGCCCATGATCACCGGCGGCGATGAATTTGCACGGTCGCAGCAGGGCAACAACAACTGCTATTGCCAGGACGATGAACTGACCTGGTACGACTGGAAGCTTGACGACCGGCGCAAGCGCCTGCTCGAGTTCACCTGCCGGTTGATTCAGTTGCGGAAGGATCATCCGTGCCTGCATCGGCGACGCTTCTTCCAGGACCGCAAGATTCGCGGCGAGGTGGTTCGTGCCGTGGCGTGGTACGGGACCGATGGGAATGAAGTGTCTGATGAGGTATGGAACAACGCCGGGAATAAATCGATCAGCGTTGTTTTCAATGGCAAGACGCTGAGCAGTCTGGACGATGAAGGAAACCAGGTCATCGATGACAGCTTCCTCATCCTGGTGAACGCGTCGGACAACGGTGTGGAGTACGTCCTGCCGGAGCCGCCGAACCAGACGCCCTGGCGACAGGTGCTCGATACGGAAAACATCGACGATCCCTTCTACGAGACCGAGGTGCACGACAGGGTGATCCTCGGCGACCGCACCGTGAGAGTTTATAGCGACGGTATCGAGGAGTCGGCCAAGGCACCGGCAAAGCAGCGCCCGACCCGCACGGTATAGTTCTGCTGGAGCAAAGCGGCAGCGAAACACCAGTGCCCCTTTGTAGTTTTGGCGCTGCTACCGCGTTGGGGCGAGCTTCTCGTACGCAGCGATTTGTTCCAGCGTCAGCTTCTGAATATCCTCGCCGGCGTTATGGGCCTTGTACCAGGTCACGAGCCACTCGAGCGCGGTCTCCAAGTTAAGGCGCGGATGCCAGGCGAGTTCCGCGCGGGCGCGACTGGCGTCCAGCTTTAAGTACCCCGCTTCGTGCACGCCGGGGTCCGGGTCAAGGATCCACTTTGCGTCCTCGCCCCAGAAGCGAACCATGCGTTCGACGATCCACCCAACGGTTTGCGCGTCATCGTCGGACGGGCCGAAGTTGAAGGCCGTAGCGTAGCGCGGATTGCCGGTGAGGAGTTTTTCCGCGAGCAGGATGTAGCCGTGCAGCGGCTCCAGCACGTGCTGCCAGGGGCGAATGGCGTTGGGCCGGCGGATGAGGGCAGGCTCCCCGGCAACGAAGCCACGGACGAGGTCCGGGATGAGGCGGTCCGTGGACCAGTCACCGCCACCGATGACATTGCCGGCACGGCCCGTGGCGATGCCGCAGTGGTGCTCGGCCATCTTTTCGACGGGAAAATAGCTTTGGCGGTAGGCCGCGGAGACGATCTCGGCGCAGGCTTTCGAGCTGGAGTAGGGGTCATAGCCGCCGAGGGGGTCCGTTTCGCGGTAGCCCCAGAGCCACTCCTTATTTTCGTAGCACTTGTCTGTCGTGATAGACACGATAGCGCGCACAGAAGGCGTTCGGCGCACGGCGTCGAGTACGCGGGCGGTGCCAATCACGTTGGTCTCAAAGGTGCCGATCGGGTCCTGGTAGCTGTAGCGCACCAGCGGCTGCGCGGCCATGTGGAACACCACTTCCGGGGAGAAGGAACTGAGTTGTTGCTCGAGCTTGGCGCCGTCGCGGATATCGCCACGCACGTCTTCGATCAGGGAGCCGATCCTGGCTTCGTCAAAGAGGCTTGGTGTGGTGTACGGGTCAAGCGAGTAGCCGCGCACGGTTGCGCCTTTAGAGGCAAGCCACAAGGCGAGCCAGCCGCCTTTGAAGCCCGTGTGGCCGGTGAGGAAGACGCGTTTGCCGCGCCATAGATCTGGGTTAGGAGGGTTTTCCATTGAGCGCATCGTTTCCATAGTCCGTCGGCGGCTTAAGACCGCTCATTCCTCAGTTCAATCTTGGTGTGAAGCCAACGGAAAGCCGAACCGCAGCTTCGTGCAGGCGTTTGTCACGTGTCCAAAGCCGCGCATCCGGTGTGAGTTGAGCTGAAGCGAGAAGATGAGCGTCGATAAAGCTCAGTCCCAACCCGAAGAGTCGACGAGATTGGATAAACGCAAGCACTTCGTCGTGGTTAGCGATCGTGGCTTGTGGGAGGTCGGTCAGGTCCGTGAGGACGCTATCACGGCCTTTCAGGGACCCCATAGCCAACTCTCCAGTAACAAAGGTGTGAGCAAGAACTTCCCCACGCTGAAGAAGGGAACTTAGCTGATCATCCTCGTAGCGTAAGTGATCGATCCATACCGATGTGTCTACCAAAATCATTCAGATCGGCGCCGCGGAATGTCTTGAAGCTCAGGTTGGGTTCCACGCAGGCGAGCTAGTCTGCGCGCGGCTTCCCGTTCGATTAGGGCCTTCAAAGCTTCCCTCACAAGAGCCGACTTCTCAGTCAATCCGGTGAATTGAGATGCTTTTTCTACCAAGGCATCATCAAGCGCAATGGTGGTCCGCATGAAGCCTCCATGCCTTCAGCTTAGCATCGAATGATGCGGTTCCATGTGCCTTGCTCACCAAGTCTTCCAGGGCGCCTTTCCCTTGCTCCAGAGTTCTTCGAGGTGCTGTTTGTCGCGCAATGTATCCATCGCCTGCCAGAAGCCGTGGTGGAAAAAGGCATGCACTTCACCTTCCGTAACGAGGGCTTCAATGGGCTCGCGCTCAAACATTTGGGCGTCGTCGGTGACGGCGCTGATGGCTTTGGGCGAGAATACGAAGAAGCCGCCGTTGATCCAGCCGCCTTCGTCCTTGGGCTTTTCCTGGAAAGAGTAGATCTGCGTGTTCTTGAGGCCGAGGGCGCCGAAGCGGGCGACGGGCTGCACGCTGGTGAGCGTGACGGCTTTGCCATGCTCTTTGTGGAAGGCGATGGACGCGGTGATATCGACGTCAGCTACGCCGTCGCCGTAGGTCATGCAGAAAGCCTCTTCGCCCTCAAGGTACTTGGCAACGCGGCGCAGACGGCCGCCGGTGCCGGTGTCCGCGCCGGTGTCGACGAGCGTGACGCGCCAGGGTTCGGCCTCAGAGTTATGCACGATCATCTTGGGCTCACTTTGGCTGACGCGGATGGCGAAGGTGACGTCGGAGGTGTGGAGGAAGTAGTTCGCGAAAAACTCCTTGATCACGTAGCCCTTATAGCCGCAGCAGATGATGAAATCATTGATGCCGTGCTGCGAGTAGATCTTGAGGATGTGCCAAAGGATTGGCCGGCCGCCAATCTCCACCATGGGCTTGGGACGGAGGGTGGTTTCCTCCGAGATGCGCGTGCCGAGACCGCCGGCGAGAATGACAGCTTTCATGTGCTCTAACGAGATCCTTCATGCCTTGCGTGCCAGCAGAACCGGCGCGGATAGGCGGAGCGTGAGGGGTTCTTGCTGGCTTCCATGGTAGCGCAGAGAAGGACCCCCTTTGCTATGCTGAACGAACGATGAGTCAGCGCTCCGATGAGCTTCGTCAACAGATTCTTTCCCTCGTTCATGAGTTCCACGCCGAACAGTTTCCCGCACGGCATTTTGTTCCGGGTGACTCCGCCGTTCCCGTCTCCGGAAAGGTGATTGACGCGAACGACATCAGTGCGGTGGTGGAATCCGCGCTGGACGCGTGGTTCACCACTGGCCGTTGGGCCAAGGATTTTGAGAAGAAGCTGGCGCGCTTTGTGGGTGTGCGCTTTGCCGGGCTGGTGAACTCGGGCTCGTCGGCGAACCTGGTGGCGCTGAGTGCGCTGACCTCGCCAAAGCTGGGCGACCGTGCCCTGAAGCCGGGCGATGAGGTCATCACCGTGGCGGCGGGCTTCCCGACGACGGTGAACCCGATTTTCCAGAACCGCTGCGTGCCGGTGTTTATCGATGTGACGCTGCCGCACTACGAGATCGACGTGACGCGCCTGGAAGCAGCGCGCAGCGAGAAGACCAAGGCCGTGATGATCGCGCACACGCTGGGCAATGTCTTCAACGTGGACGCCGTAACGGAGTTCTGCAAGAAGTACAACCTGTGGCTGGTCGAGGATACGTGCGACGCCCTTGGGTCGACGTGGAAAGGCCAAAAGGTGGGTACCTTCGGCGACATCGCCACCGTGAGTTTTTATCCCGCACACCACATCACCATGGGTGAGGGTGGCGCGGTGATGACCAACAACATGAAGCTGAAGCCGCTGATCGAGAGCTTCCGCGACTGGGGCCGGGATTGCTGGTGCGAACCAGGCGTGGACAACACCTGCGGCAAGCGCTTCGACTGGCAACTGGGCACGCTGCCCTGCGGCTACGACCACAAGTACACCTACTCGCATGTGGGCTACAACCTGAAGGCGACTGATATGCAGGCGGCCCTGGGCGTGAGCCAGATCGAAAAGCTGCCGCACTTTATCGAGCGCCGCAAGGAGAACTTCAAGTATCTGCGCGCCAAGCTGGAGCCGCTGAGCGATGTGCTGATGCTGCCGGAGGCGACGCCCGGTGGTGATCCGAGCTGGTTCGGTTTCCCGATCAGCGTTCGGGAAGATGCGCCGTTTAAGCGCGATCAGCTGACGCGTGCGCTGGAAACGAACAAGATCGGCACACGCTTGATCTTCGCCGGTAATCTGCTGCGGCAGCCGGCGTATGAGGGTTGGGAGTATCGCGTGGTCGGCGACATGACCAACACGGATTTTGTGATGAACCAGAGCTTCTGGATTGGAACGTTCCCGGGGCTGACGACGGAGATGCTGGATTTCATCGCAAAGGTGATCACCGACTTCGCGGCGAACTCGAAGGCGGGCTTGAATGTGTTGGAAGAGGCTGTGGCGAAGTAACTAATCGCAAAGACCAACGCTACGGGCGCGAAGAACGCAAAGGTACGCAACGGGATTCGTGGCGGCACTTGGCGTTCTTTGCGCCCTTTGCGTTGGTCGTTATGGGGTGTAGCCGTGCCAGGCGGCCGTGCGTCTCAGGGCCTCCCCCAAGGGCACGGTGACGCGTAGCCCAAGCTCGTCGTGGGCCCGGCCGATAGCGGGCACGTAGCTGTTGAGTGGAGCGGCCGGATTTGGGGTGCCGTCGACCTGGATGGGCAGCGTGGAGCCGCCGTGGCCGTCAGGACGTAGGGTATTGGCGGTCAGATGGGCGGCCTCCGCGATCGTGTAGCCTTCATCGGAGCCGACATTATAGGCGCGGTTGGGGGCGCCCTGTGCCAGTAGCGTCCAGAGCCATGCGGCGAGGTCGCTCATGTAGAGCCAGGAGCGGCGCGGGGTGCCATCGCCCTTGATGTGAATGCGGTCGTTGCGCAGGGCAGCGCCGATGAAGTTGCCGATCGCAAAGTGTGCATCGAGCGGCAGGTGTGGGCCGACGAAAGCGAAGCAGCGGGCGATGACGGGTCGCAGCGCTGTGCCGTGCGCGTAAGCGACGCAGAGATGCTCTGCCATGCGCTTGGCCTCATCGTAGGAACTCGCGAGCTGCAGCGGGTCGGGGCCGCCGGTGTAGGTTTCCGGGGTGTGTTGCAGGGTGGTGCTGCGACCGTAGACGGCGCCGGTGGAGGTGTAGAGCAGGCGTGTGGCTCCGGTATGGTGCGCGAACTGCAGGACGCGGCGCGTGCCTTCGAGGATGCTTTCGGCGAGCTCATACGCGGGGCGCTCCGCCTGCTGCCCGCCGGAGTCTGTGGCGGCATGCACGATATGCGTGTGCGGCTTGGCAGGGAAGCGGAAGGTGCGGATGTCGCCTTCGAGAAGCGCGATCGCGGGGTGGGCTGCGATGTGCGGTGACTTAACGCGGAAGCCTTCGGCGTTGCGGGTGAGGACGGTGGCCTGTACACCAAGGCCTAGTCGTTGATGGGCGTAGAGAAGACTTTCCAGCAACCAGTGACCGAAGAAGCCGGTTCCGCCCGTGATAAAAATGCGAGCGTTCTGCAGGCTCTCGAAGCTGGTAGGAGCCAGGGTAAGTATTTCTTGCAGATCTCGCTCCGGAAGCGGCTTGGTCGGCATGGCAGTTCTAGTATGCCGTGGCGGGTGTCGTGGCTGTCCTGGTTTTAGGTTGAGCCATGAGGAACGAGTGTTCGCGGTGTGAGACAACGTCAGCCGCGCTTCCTTGCCGTGACTCGTTACAGTAAGGGCCACTCAGCTGCTCACGTCGATCTCCCCACCAGCTACGTCGATGCTGAGCAAAGGTATTGTGCGCGAACCTGCGTCGGAGAACGACCCTTGTGCGTCTAGACAGAGGTGGCAACTGTTTCCGGTCCCCTTCCGCCCACACCCCAAGTCCCGAAAACACCAAAACCTCCTTCGGGCGGCTCAGGCGGCGGACTTGCGCATGCGTGGCGGGCGTTGCGGCATCGCAACTTCAAACTGTTTGTCGCCGGGCAAAGCATCTCGCTGATCGGCACGTGGATGACGCGGCTGGCCACAAGCTGGCTGGTCTACCGGCTGACGCACTCCGCGCTGTTGCTGGGTGTGGTGGGCTTTGTAGGGCAGATCCTGACATTCGTGCTGGCGCCCTTTGCGGGCGTCTGGGTGGAGCGGATGGATCGCCGCAAGCTGCTGGTGTGGACGCAGGTGGGCTCCGCGGTGCAGTCGCTGGCCATGGCGTGGCTGACGCTCGCCGGCAAGATCAACATCACCGAAATCCTGCTGCTGAGCAGTCTGCAGGGCCTGGTCAATGCGTTCGACATGCCCGCGCGGCAGGCGTTCACGGTGCAGATGGTGGAAGACCGCGCCGACCTGGGCAACGCCATCGCGCTGAACTCGTCCATGGTAAACCTGGCGCGGCTAATTGGCCCGGCACTGGCGGGCATCGTGATCGGGGCTTATGGCGAAGGCTGGTGCTTCCTGATCGACGGCGTCAGCTACTTTGCGGTCATTGTGTCGTTGGAGATGATGCGGGTGAAGCCGCTGGCCATCAAGCGCCACACGGCCACGATGATTGAGCAGATGCGCGAAGGCTGGGACTACGTTCGCGCCTTTCGACCCATCCGCACGGTGTTGCTGTTGTTCGCGATCCTGAGCCTGATGGGCTGGCCCTACGCGGTGCTGTTGCCGATCTTTGCAGGGCAGATCCTGCATGGCGGGCCGCACACCCTGGGCTGGCTCACAGGTGCCTCCGGCGTGGGCGCGCTCGCTGGGGCGTTGATGTTGGCCGTGCGGAAAAGCGTCGTCGGGCTCACAAGTCAAATCCGGCTCGCGGCCGGTCTTTTCGGTGGCGGGCTCATCGCGTTCGGCTTCTCGCATGTGCTGTGGATCAGCCTGTTGATGATGCTCGTGGTTGGATGGGGCATGATGACGGGGTTAGCTTCAAGCAACACGATCATCCAAACCTTGGTGCCGGAGGACAAACGCGGCCGCGTAATGAGCTATTACACGATGGCGTTTGTGGGCATGGCGCCGTTCGGCAGCCTCTTGGCGGGATCTCTGGCGCACGTGTTGGGCGCGCCGCGCACCGTGATGATCACGGGCGCATGCTGCCTGGCCGGGTGCGCATGGTTCACCACCGAGATGCCGAAGATCCGTAGAGTGATGCGCCCGATCTATGAGGAGATGGGCATCCTGACGCCGCCGGCTGCGGTCGAGGAGCAGGCCGGGGCGTGAAGCGCTGCGCCTCCCGACCCGTTTCTGCTTGGCACACGATTCACGCGGCTGACACAGAAGTTGTATAGCCTCCAGGCATCTTCGCTGTCTCAGGAGTTCCCTGTGCGTTTGCAACTTTGCATGGCTGCGTCCATGCTTCTCTTGGCGGGTGCTGCTGCCCATGCCGATACCGTCTCTGTTTTCAACCTGCAAAACCAGTCGGGCTCCGGCAATGTGGGTACAGTCACCATCGACACGACTCTCGGAAGCGTCCTCGCGGTCGATGTGTCTGTGCCGGTGGGCAGCGCGACCGAGGTGTTCAACGCCGCGCCCACCTCCCAAAAGTACAGTGCGACGGTGAACGAGTACCAGGCGATTGTGATCCAGGGTGGAAACGAGTTCCTTTTCGAAATCCCAGAGCTCACCTTGGTGGGCTATGTTCCGGGCGATAAGGCCGGCTGCAAGACCAACGCGGTTCGTTGCGATTACCTGGCCAACGTCTTTGCCGGTTTGCCCTCGTTGAAGAACCCGGTTGCTGACACTTTTGAGGGCAATCTGGTTCCCCAAAGCCCAACCGTCACGCCTGAGCCGTCGTCCATCGCGCTGCTCGGCACGGGGCTGCTTGGGTTTGCCGGTGTGGTGCGGCGGCGGCTGGCGTAACGCCTTCAGACGAAACGTCGCTTGCGAACGAGGCCCGGGCGTTTAGCCTGGGGCCTTCTCGTTGCAAACCGTGCCTGCGCCGCGCGCCCTGCACCCTGTTCCCTGTTCCCTGTTCAAACAGCTGTAGGAATCGCTCGGTGTGAATCAAGACCCGGCACGGTGGCGAACGCTCGGCGTTCATGCTCCAGCAGCCACTGCTTGCGCCATAGCCCACCGCCGTAGCCGGTCAGTGAGCCATCGTGTCCGATCACGCGATGGCAGGGAATGACGATGGCGATCTGGTTGGCGCCATTCGCCCGCGCTACGGCCCGTAACGCCGTGGGCTGGCCGATGCTGTGAGCAAGGTCGCGGTAGGACTGCGACGTGCCGGGTGGGATGGCGAGCAGATGTTGCCACACGGTGCGGGTGAACGCCGTGCCGTGATGGGCGAGCGGCGTGTGGAAGAAGGCAGATTGCCCGGCGAAGTAGGCCTCCAGTTCGGCGGCGATGCTGTCGATCAGGGCGTTGCGGGCGAAGGCGATGCCGGAGCGCGTGACCTCGCGAAGACGTTCGAGCTCTTTCGGGAGTGCCTTGCGGTCGAAGAACTCCAACAGGTGCAGCTGCTGGCTGTCGGCTACGGCAAGCATCGCGCCGATGGGCGTGTCGATCCAGTCGGCCTGCAGAAGAAGGCGCCCTTTCAGGTGTTGTGGTGTGTCGTTCAGCAGACGGCCGATGGCTTGGCGAAAGCCGGTCGGTGAGTCGTACCCAGCCTCTAACTGCGCTGCAACCACGGAGTTTCCGGTCGCAAGATGGGCCATGCCGCGACCAGCGCGTCGCAAGCGGGCAAGCTCGAGAAAGCTGATGCCCAGGTGGCGCTGGAAGGCACGGCGCACGGTCGAGGGATCGAAGTGCAGGGCGAGGAGGTCGGCTTCAGACCAGATGCGGTCCGGCGCGGCTTCCAGCTTCGCCATCAGGTCAGCGACCAGCGGTTCACGCCGGCTTAGGCCATCCAGCGGACGGCAACGCAGGCACGGCCGGAAACCGGCTTGGAGGCAGCTTGCGGGCGAGTCAAAGAGCTGTGTGTGTTCAAAAAGCGGTTTGCGCGCCGGGCAGGAGAGACGGCAAAAAATGCCGGTCGTGGTGACGGCGACGAAGGCATGGCCGTCGAAGGCGGGGTCGCGCGCGAGCAGGGCGCTGTAGAGG
>CAXTRU010000104.1:0-10038 GCA_964246665.1 uncultured Acidobacteriaceae bacterium | reverse complement strand
CATCAAGGGTGAGGAAATCATCGGCTACGTCACGCGCGGCAAAGGCGTCGCCGTCCACGCGCGCACCTGTCCCAACGTGCAGAACCTGCTTTACGAGGCTGACCGCCGCATTGAAGTCGAGTGGTCCACCGCGGCCTCCGCCGGGAGCACAGCCGGCAGCACCAGCCCTAAGCCAACAACCTATCCCGTCAAGCTCACCGTGCTTGTCGACGACCGCGCCGGGTTGCTCAAGGAGTTTGCCGCCATCATCTCTGAAGACGGCACGAACATCCGCAGCGTCGACACACGTCCCACCGAAAACGGCGAAGTCCACGTCGACTTCGTCATCGAAACCGTCGACGTGCGCCACCTCACGCGCTTGCAGCAAAACCTGCGCAAGGTGCCGGGCGTGCGCAACGTGCATCGCGTGCAGAAGGTGTAGCTCAGCCAGCAGGCCCCTGGGCATGTGATGAGCGGAAGTTTCCCGCCCGCTCCTCTGCGCACAGCACTCAGTCTCGCGAGAGCTTCAGCAGACACGCGACTGTTTTTCCTTGCAATCGATGCGCCCTTGCTGCGTCACTTCGTGGCTGATTACGCCGTGTGCACCTCCGTCGTGGATAATGACCAAGCGAGATCTGCTCAATGTTTCGATTTGCCAAGTGCGCTTTACCCGTCATCTGTACCGCCGCCTTTCTTTCACACGGTTCCGCGCAAAGCTTCCAACACATGCAGCGGCCTGATACGCTTTCGCCGGCTGAGGTCACCACGCTGGAGCGTTTGCATCAGCTTTCCACGCTGCAGGACGGTGCCTGGCGTATGCATGAGGGCGACTTGCCCCATGGTGAACTGCCTTCGGTAAGCGATGCCGATTGGAAGACCGTCACCGCGCCGGCGACGGTCAGCAAAGATTCCGTCTGGTTCCGCCGCGAGATCGTCATTCCGCGCACACTGCACGGCTATGACCTTGCCGGCACCGATATCAGCTTTCAATTTCAGGCCGACGCCAACGGCCCCATGCCGGAGATCATTTACTTTGACGGCCGTCGGGTTGCCCTCGGCGATGACCTAGAAGAGATCCCGCTCATTCAACATGTGAAGCCGGGCGACAAGGTGCTCGTTGCCGTCAAGCTGCTGCCCACGGTCGACGACAAGCGCTTTCGCGGTGTGACGATGAAGGTGAGCTTCGCCCCGTCGCGGCCCAGTCCGCAGGACCTTGAACGGCAGCTGATCTCCGCCGCGTACCTGGTGCCGTCGCTCGCGCCGGGCGATGCAGGCAAGCGCGCCACCCTGCAGCAGGCCATCGCCGCCGTGAACCTCCATGCGCTGGATGCAGCCAACCAAGCCAGCTTCGATACGTCGTTGAAGGCGTCGCAGGCCAAGCTCGAAGCGCTGCGGCCGTTGCTGCAAACCGCCAACTACCACCTGACCGGCAACGCGCATATCGATGCCGCCTGGCTTTGGCCGTGGACGGAAACCGTCGATGTGGTGAAGCGCACGTTTACCTCCGCCGCGCAGTTGATGAACGAGTACCCCACCGCTACCTTTTCGCAATCCGCCGCGCAGTACAGCGAATGGATGGCCGACAAATACCCCGTACTCAACACGCAGATCGCGCAGCGCGTGAAGGAAGGCCGTTGGGAGATTGTCGGTGGCATGTGGATTGAGCCCGATCTGAATATGCCCGACGGCGAAAGCCAGGTGCGCCAGCTGCTCGTCGGCCAGGCCGTGTTCCAGAAGCTCTATGGCGTCACGGCGAAGATCGGTTGGAACCCGGATTCGTTCGGCTACAACTGGCAGCTGCCGCAGATCTACAAGCGCTCCGGCATCGACTACTTCGTTACGCAGAAGATGCATTGGAACGACACCAACCAGCTGCCGCTGAAGCTGTTCTGGTGGCAGTCGCCGGACGGCAGCAAGGTGCTGACGTACTTCCCTGACGACTACGCCTACACCGATCTCGATCCCGTGCGGCTGGCGGCGAGCATGGCCAAAGCGCGCACGCGTTCGCCCGGCATGCCGAACATGCTCGACCTGTTCGGCGTTGGCGATCACGGCGGCGGTCCCACGCGCACGATGCTCGATGAAGGCCTGCACTGGATGGGACCGAAGGAGGTCGTTCCCAAGGAAGCGTTCGGCACGGCGCTCCCCTACTTTCAAAACATGCAGGCACAGCTTAACCCGGAGTCGCCGACGTGGAATTACACAACTCTTGCCAGCGGCGATACGCATCTGCCCACAGCGGCCCCCGGACAGATCAGCGTGCCCACGTGGAACTCTGAGCTCTACTTCGAGTACCACCGCGGCGTGTTCACCACGCAGGCCGCGCACAAGCGCAACATGCGCGAAAGCGAAGAAGAGATGCTGAACGCGGAGAAGGTGGCCGCGATTGCCTCGCTCAACGGCCAGCCCTATCCGGCAACGGAACTGAGTGAGGCGTGGAAAAAGGTGCTGTTCAATCAATTTCACGATCTCGCCGCGGGCTCCGGCATCGGCGTCATCTATCGCGACGCGCAGAAGGACTACGACCAGGTGAAGTTGGCCACCGACGAGGTCAGCAACGCCGCACTGACAAGCATCGCAGCGCGTGTCGACACACGTGGTAAGGGCGAGGTCCCCGTCCTGGTGTGGAATCCGCTCGCATGGGAGCGGACCGGCCCCGTCGAAGTCTCGGTGCAGATGCCCAAGCCCGTCGACACGATCTCGCTCGTCGACAGCAAGGGCCACCCCGTGCCTTCGCAGGTGATTTCCAGCGATGCGGCCACGCACACGTTCCACGTGCTGCTGCAGCCTGAGGCCGTGCCCTCGATGGGCTACACGGTGCTGCACGCGGTAGAGGGCAAGCGTGGTTTCCCAAGCGATCTCCGTGCCAGCCATCTGACCCTTGAGAACGCGAACTTGCGCGTCGTGATCGATCCCAATACGGGCTGCATCACCTCGCTGTACAACAAGCGCGACAACTTTGAAACGCTCGCCGCGGGCGCCTGCGGCAATGAGTTGCAGGCCTACAAAGACACACCCAAACAGTACGACGCATGGAACGTCGACCCGGGCACGTTTGACGTGCCGCCGACGCTAATTCATCAACTCGACTCTGCACAACTCATTGAGTCGGGGCCGCTGCGCTCCGTGGTCCGCATCAAGCGCACGTGGGGCCACTCAACCTTTTCGCAGGACATCATCCTCTATCGCGGCGCTGACGAGGTCGTCGTCAAAAACGACATCGGCTGGCACGAAACCCACGTTCTGCTCAAGGCCGCCTTCCCGCTTGCCGCTTCCAGCGCGAAGGCCACCTTCGAGATCCCCTACGGCTCCATCGAGCGCCCGACCACGCGCAACAACAGCTTCGACAAGGCGCAGTTTGAAGTGCCTGCCATGCGTTGGGCCGACCTCGGCGACGCACAACACGGCTTCTCGCTCATCAACGAGTCGAAGTACGGCTACGACGCCGTGGGCAACATGCTGCGCCTCACGCTGCTACGCTCCCCCACATGGCCCGACCCCGAAGCCGACCGCGGCGAACAGCACTTCAGCTACGCGCTTTACCCGCACACCGGCCCGTGGCGCAATGCCGCCACCGTGGACCGCGGATGGGAGTTCAACTACGGTCTCCAAGCCATGCAGGTAAGCGAGCACGAAGGCACCCTGCCCGCGGAACACAGCTTCGCCGAAGTGTCCGGTGCGCACGTTGTACTTACTGCGCTGAAGCGAGCCGACGATACCAACGGCCTCATCGCCCGCGTGTACGAGTGGGCCGGCGAGTCCGGCGACGTTACGCTACGTGTACCCGACGCCGTGAAGTCAGCCGAAGTAGTCAACCTCATGGAGCAGCCCACCAACCAGTCGCTCACCGTGACCGGCAACACCGTCAAAGTGCCCGTCACGCCGTACATGATCCAAACCGTCCGCCTCACTTATTAATTGCCACAAAGCAAAGGCCCGGCTCACTTCTGAGCCGGGCCTTACTGCGTCATTACATTACGACAGCGGCGGAACGTTGATCGTCTGCCCCACCTGAATGTGGTCAGGGTTTGAGATATTGTTGTGCTGCGCGATCGTCTCGTACTTGTTCGCGGTGCCGTAGAACTTTTCCGAGACCTTGCTGAGGTTGTCGCCGGCTTTAATGGTGTACGGCTGGTCGTCGCCGCCCGTCACCGTCAAGCGTGGTTCGAAATCCGCATAGTTCGGGTCAACCTTCTTGGTCGCATCCCACACGCGGTTCAGCACCACCTTGCTGGGCACATCGGCCTTCAGGATCAGCTTGTCGCCCTCCATGAAGATGCCATCGAACTTGGCGCCTTCGGGCGCAAAGTCCGCAATCACCTGACCCACCGACGCATACTTCTGCTGCAATGCTGCTTGATCTGCCATACGATCTCCTGGGCGCCCTTGCGGCGCTATTCCAAGGTTTGTGATGCATCCCGCGCACCTTGGGGCCGTGCCGAAGACCGATCCACCTCCGATCTTCACATCCGGCTTGACCAACCATCCATGTAACGCATCAGGTATCCTCACGCAAACCACTGCTTGGAGCCCCACCCATGCGCGCACCGCTGCGCTTGCCTGTTCTTCTCGCCTGCCTTATCGTCACCGCGAACGCACAACAGCAAAAGGCCGCCCCGCAAACGATTCCCAACCCGCCACACGACACCCCCACCGCCGTCGCGCAGTATATCAAGATTCCGCAGACCGCCGTTGTGGTGCTGGAGCACGTGCGCATCATCGACGGCACCGGGGCCGCCCCGCTCGAAGACGCGTACCTCACCATCGAGGACGGCAAAATCGCGTATGCCGGCCAGAAAGCACCGCAACTCGGCCGCGCCCAGGTGACGCGTTTAGACGAGATCGGCTACACCGTCTTCCCCGGCCTTGTCGGCATGCACGACCACATGTACTACATCGCCCGCCCGGACCTCGACGCGCAGGGCCACAGCGAACCGCCCCTCGTTGTCCCGCAGATGACCTTCACCTCGCCGCACCTCTACCTCGGCGCGGGCGTCACCACGCTCCGCACCACCGGCTCCGTCGAACCCTACACCGATCTCAACCTCAAGCAGCAAATCGACGCCGGCGAGCTCGTCGGCCCGCACGTCGACGTCACCGCGCCCTACCTCGAAGGCCCGCACTCGCCCTTTATCCAGATGCACCAACTCAAGGACGCTGACGACGCGCGCCGCACCGTCGACTTCTGGGCCGACCAGGGTGCCACCAGCATCAAGGCCTACATGAACATCACCCGCGATGAGCTCGGCGCCGCCATCCAGGAGGCCCACAAGCGCGGCCTCAAGCTCACCGGCCACCTCTGCTCCGTCACCTATCCCGAGGCCATCGATCTCGGCATTGACGACCTCGAACACGGCTTCTTCGTCAACACTCAGCTCGACCCCGGCAAGCAACCCGACCTATGCCCCCGCACCGTCGGCGGCCCCACGCTCGCGCAGATGAAGGCCAACGGCCCGGAAGCCCAGTCGCTGATCAAGCTCATGGTCGACCACCACGTCGCGCTCACCAGCACGCTGCCCGTCTTCGAAAGCTCCGACCCCAAACACCTGCACCTGCAACCGCGCGTCCTCGACACCATGACGCCGACCACCCGCAACGACTACCTGATGACCCGCAATCAAGAGCTGATGCGCCAGGCCAACACGCCCGCCCCACCGCGCACGGGAACCAGCACCAGCACACAAACCGACCAGTTCGGCAGCCGCTCCGTATCCACAACGACCATCGTCGTCGACCGCGCCGCCAACTTCCGCAACGGCATGGCGCTTGAGCGCGAGTTCGTCGCTGCAGGCGGCCTTCTTCTCGCCGGCCCCGACCCCACCGGCGATGGCGGCGTGCTGCCCGGCTACGGCGACCAGCGCGAGGTCGAACTGCTCGTCGAAGCCGGCTTTACTCCCGTAGAAGCGCTGAAGATCGCCACGCTGAACGGCGCCGTGTACCTGGGCCGCGACAAGCAGATCGGCTCCATCGCCGAAGGCAAAAACGCCGACCTGGTCCTCGTCAAAGGCGACCCCAGCAAAAACATCAACGACATCGAGAACACCGTCCTAGTCTTCAAGGACGGTGTCGGGTACGACTCGCAAAAGCTGCTCGACTCCACCAAGGGCCGCTACGGCCAGTACTGAATGATCGAACTTAGCCTACTTAGCCAAGTAGTTGTACTATCGTTTCATGCGAACGGTGAACATCGGCGAACTCAAGAATCAGCTGAGTGGCTTCTTGCAGCACGTCAGGGAAGGCGAGGAGATCGTGATCCGCGATCGCAGGGTGCCGATCGCGCGCATCCTCCCCTTCCGGCACGGAGTGAGGTGGGAACAGGAGGAGCAATTGGTCGCCTCAGGAGCGCTCAGATTGCCCGAGGAGGCCATGGATTGGAAGGCCTTCTTCGATGCTCCGGCAGCGTCGCTTTCTCGCGAGATCGCCGTCGAGGCCGCACGTGAGAGCCGGGGCGATTGGTGACGCCTGCATTCTGGGATACCAGCGCGCTTGTTCCCCTTTGCGTTCAACAACAGCCGAGTACCGTCCTGCGCAGTCTGCTCGCGGAGCATGACATTGCGGTATGGTGGGCTACGCCAGTGGAGATGCGCAGCGCCATCGAGCGGCTCCTGCGGATGGGGCAGCTCACACCTTCCGAGCATGCTGCAGCCGGAATGCGCCTAGAAAGATTGCGACGTGGATGGCGCGAGTTGCAACCCACAGAGGTGCTGCGAACCCACGCTGAGAGCCTGCTTACGCGCTACCCGCTCAAAGCCGCTGATGCCCTTCAACTCGCGGCCGCGTGGGTGTGGTGTTTAGGCCAGCCACAAGAGTTTTTCTTCGTTTCCGGTGATGCGCAACTGCTGGCAGCCGCACGGCAGGTTGGATTCGGTATCGTCGCTGCATAAGCCTGCGAGGCACCCGCCCCGAGGTCGCTCTCGCCGTCAATCCGCATCAGCCTTCTGCCTACAAAGACAAACGTTCATCCACTGCGTTACTCTTTGCGCGTCCTCACCGCCAAATGACTCCAGGAAGGCCCATGTCACTCAAGCTCACACGCCGCAACTTCGCCGGGATCCTCGCCGGCTCCACCGCAGCCGCAGCGCTTCCCGCCGCCACGCCCAAAGCCGAAGCCCAAGGCTCCGCAACCAACGGCCGCAGCTTTCCGCAAGGGTTCCTGTGGGGCTCCGCCACGGCCTCGTATCAGGTTGAAGGCGCCGTCCACGAAGGCGGCCGCGGCCCCACCATCTGGGACACGTTCTCGCACACGCCCGGCAAGACCGCCAATGGCGATACGGGCGACAACGCTGACGATTTCTACCATCGCTATCGTGAAGACGTGCAGCTGATGCAGCAGCTAGGCCTGAAGACCTGCCGCTTCTCGGTCGCCTGGTCGCGCATCTTTCCCACCGGCACCGGCTCGCCCAACCAGGCCGGCGTCGACTTCTACCGCAAGCTCGCCGACACGCTGCTCGAGCACGGCGTTGAGCCCTATGCCACGTTGTACCACTGGGATCTGCCGCAACCGTTGCAGGACAAGGGCGGCTGGGAGAACCGCGACACCGCCAAAGCCTTCGGCGAGTACGCCGGGTACATAAGCGGCAAGCTGCAGCCCCAGGTCAAACACTTCATGACCACCAACGAGATCAGCACCTTCACCGAGCTCGGCTACGGCAACGGAACCCATGCCCCCGGCCTGCAGGTCGGTCCGCAGCGGCTCGCGCAGCTCACGCACCACGCCGTGCTCGGTCATGGCATGGCCGTTCGCGCCATCCGCGCCAGCGTCCCCGGCGCCATGGTCGGCCTAGCCGAAAATCCTCGCGCCACCGTTCCGGTCATCGAGAACCCCGAACAGATCAAGGCTGCCCATATCGCCATGCGCGAAGAAAACGCGCAGTATCTTGGCGTCGTTCTTGGCGGCAAATATACCGAACACTACCTCGCCACCAAGGGCCAGGGACTCAAGGTCACACCCGAAGATCTGCAAATCATCTCCTCGCCACTGGACTTCGTCGGCACCAACGTCTACCAGCCGACGTACGTGCGTGCCTCATCGAATGCGATCGGGTATGAGGTCGTGCGCGATCCCTCGTCCTACCCGCACATGCTTAGCTCCTGGCTCAACGTCGGCCCCGAGGCGCTCTACTGGGGCCCCAAGCTGGTGTACGAGAACTGGCACCCCAAGGCGCTCTACATCACCGAAAACGGCTGCAGCTCTGCCGACCAGGTCGCCCCGGACGGCGAGATCTACGACACCGATCGCGTGATGTACTTCCGCAATTACCTGACGCAACTACAGCGCGCCGTGGCCGAAGGCGTGCCGGTCAAGGGCTACTTCCTGTGGAGCTTGCTCGACAACTACGAGTGGGCCGACGGTTATGAAAAGCGCTTCGGGGTCACCTACGTCGACTTCCAAACCCAGAAGCGCACCTTGAAGCTCAGCGGCAAGCTCTACAAGGACATCATCGCCAACAACCGCGTGATGTAAGCCTCATTTTGACGCCTGAAAGACCAACGCCAAGCGCGCAAAGAACGCCAAGTTTCGCCACGGATCCCGTAGCGTTCCTTGGCGCTCTTCGCGTCCGTAGCGTTGGTCTTTTCCAGACGTTGCCGACACATCAAACCACGGGCTCAGCCGCGCTCAGTTCCTTCTCCACCGCGATCAGATCCTCCGCCACCAATCGATCCGCTCGCCGCAGTGCCGGGAAGAACACACTCCAAAGCCCCGTCACCGTCATACTCCCAATCCCACCCAGCACCACCGCGCGCACTGCCCCGAACCAGTGCGCCGTCAAGCCCGACTCATACTCGCCCAACTCATTCGACGCGCCCAAAAACAACCAGTTCACGCTAGAAACCCGCCCGCGCATCTCCGGCGGCGTCGCCAGTTGCAAAATGCTCGACCGCACCACCACGCTCACCATATCGGTCGCCCCGGTGATCACCAGCGCCACACAACTCAGCCACAAACTCCGGCTCAAACCGAACACCACAGTCGCCGCGCCGAAGCCGGCCACACAGGCCAACATCGTCTTGCCGGCATCGCGCCGAATCGGCCACACGCTCAGACACAACGACACCACCAACGCGCCCAAACTCGGCATCGCGCGCAACACGCCAAGCGCATGTGCACCACGGTGCAAGATGTCCGACGCGAAGATGGGCAGCAGGCTGACCGCACCCCCAAGCAGCACCGCAAGCAGGTCCAGCGAGATTGACCCCAACAGCAACCGCTTGCTCATGACATAGCGCAACCCATCCAGCATCGTGTTGAAGGTGAAGCCCTTGTTTTCCGCTGCTCCACGCGGATGAATTGTGGCCACCATCACCAGGAACACGGCTATCGCCACACACGTAAACAGGTACACCAGCGGTGCGCCTTCCAGCCTGTGCCACCGGCCCGTCAGCGTGATCGTAAACAGCAATCCACCCACCATCGGGCCCACGGCGTTGGAGATCTGAAACACGCTCGCGCCCCAGGTCACCGCGTTCACAAAGTGCTCTTTGGGCACCAGCGTCGGGATCAGCGCCGAGGCCGCCGGCCCAGAGAAACACCGCCCCAGCCCGATCACAAACAGGATCCCGTACACCGCCCACACGCTGCCAATGCCATGCAGCGTCAGGGCAAACAGCGACGCCGTCGCGCACAACTGTAGCGCATAGCAAACCAGGATCACTGTGCGGCGATCATGCAGGTCGGCCACATGCCCCGCAGGCAGCGTAAAGATCAGACCCGGCAAAAACAGCGCCAGACCCGTGTACCCCAACGCCAGCGCCGAGTGCGTGATCTGGTACACCTGCCACGCCACGCCCACACTCTGCGCCTCAGCGCCCACCACGCCCGCAAAGCGCGCCGCCTGGTATAGCCGAAAGTCCCTGTGCTGCCACGCCACCGTTGCCGTCAGCGAGCGTTGACTGTCTCCATCCGCCATCCTCCTATGCTCCCATAGCCCAGCACTTCTGCTTCGCCGCTGCTTTGCTTCGATTTAGCTGTTGCCTTCTCTTGCTCTTGCCCCTGCCTTTGCCTTTCCTTTCGCCTTTGCTTTCGCCTTTGCCTTTGCCTTGCCTTGCTTTGCCTTTGCC
>CAXTRU010000103.1:0-10066 GCA_964246665.1 uncultured Acidobacteriaceae bacterium | reverse complement strand
CATGTGCACGTTGACCATGAGGTTTTCGTACACGTAGCCCAAGCGGGTCATGGCGCCGGTTGTGATCATATTCAGGACCATCTTTTGGGCGGTACCAGCCTTCATGCGGGTGGAGCCGGAAACGACTTCCGGGCCGACCTCGGCGACGATGCAGATCTCGGCAACGGTAGCAAGCTCGGACCCGTCGTTGCAGGTTACGCCGGCGGTGCGCGCGCCGCGGGCGCGAGCGTACTCAACAGCGGCAACAACGTAGGGCGTACGGCCGGAGGCGGAGATGCCGATGATGATGTCTTTGCGGGTGGGACGGCGCTTGGCGACGTCGCGCTGGCCGATCTCGGGCGAGTCTTCGTTCACGTCCGAGGCGCTGGCGAGCGCTTTCGGGCCGCCGGCCATCAGGTACTGCACCTGCTGCGGGTTGGTGGAGAAGGTGGCGGGGCACTCGGACGCGTCGAGCGAGGCGATGCGGCCCGAGGAGCCGGCACCGACGTAGATCAGGCGGCCACCGTCGCGCAGCGAACGGGCAACGGTGTCGATCACAAGGGCGATCTCCGGAAGGGCCTTTTTGACAGCGTTGGCGACCCGGTTATCTTCCCCGTTGATGATGCGGGCGATCTCAAGAGCGGACTTCGTGTCCAGGCCGGCAGAGGCGTCGTTCAGCTTCTCCGTCGTGAGACTTTGGAGGTCCGTAGGGGGACGGCCCGTCAGCTTATCTGCTGCCGGTGCCGGAGGAGTCGTGAGCGTGGCCATTGATTCGTTTACCGATACTCTCGATTCTACTCCAGCCCTCTCCGGAACGCTGCTCCCCGAGCGTCGCAGGCTGGCACCTCGGATGGGTCATGTGCGTCTAAGATGGAGGAAACGCTCCGGTCGGTCGCCGACCCGCTTGCGCCCATGCAAACAGATCAGGAAGAAAGTTTGACCCGCGACGGAAACGTCCCGCAGCGCCGTCGCAGCCTTGGTGAGCGCGCCGGCAGCGTACGCGCTTGGCTCGGGGATCTGGCTGTCTCGGTCGTTATCTCGCTGATCATCATCCTGTTTCTGTATCAGCCGGTACGCGTGGAAGGTACCAGCATGCTGCCACGGCTGGAAGACGAAGACCGGCTCTTCATCAACAAATTCGTGTTCCAATTCGAGAATGTCCGGCGTGGAGACGTGGTGGTTTTCTACTACCCACACGACCACTCGAAAAGCTACATCAAACGCGTCATCGCCTTGCCGGGGGATCGGCTGGCGATCGATCATGGCGTGGTCTCCGTCAACGGCGTGCCGCAAACGGAGCCCTACGTGCCGGAGCGGTTCCATGATGATCGCTCGCTGCCCGAAGAAGTGATTCCCGCGGGCGAGTACTTCGTCATGGGCGACCACCGGACCATCTCCAGCGACAGCCGTGACTTCGGTCCGGTGCCGCGGAACCTGATCTATGGCCGCGCGGCTTTCGTGTATTGGCCCGTGGATCAGGCTGGAGTGGTGAGATAGCCGCTAGCTATGCACGTCGGGATTCGCAGTCGACGGATAATGAACGATCTCCGCGAACGTGGTCGGCACCAGGCTGGCGCCGCCGACGAGCGTGCCGTCGATGTCCTCCTGCGCCATCAACGAGCCGATATTTTCCGGCTTCACGGAGCCGCCGTAGAGGATGCGGGTGTTTTGGGCGGTGGCTTCGCCGCAGCAGTGCACGAGCTCCTGGCGGATGATGCGGTGGGCGGCGGCGGCGATCTCCGGGGAGGCCGTCGAGCCGGTGCCGATGGCCCAGATGGGCTCATAGGCGATGCAAAGGCGGCGGGCCTCCGTGGCCGAGATGTTGCGCAGGGCGGTGCGGATCTGTATGCGCAGGACCTCTTCGGTCTTTCCGTCCTCGCGCTCGGCCAACAGCTCGCCGAAGCAGACGATGGGCGTGATGCCGTGATTGATCGCGGCCTTCAGCTTGAGGTTGACGCGCTCATAGCTCTCGTTAAAGTACAGGCGTTGCTCGGAGTGGCCAAGGAGGACGTGGCGGCAGCCGAGCGAGACGAGCATGGTGGGCGAGGTCTGGCCGGTGTAGGGGCCCTCGTTGAGCCAATGCATATTTTGTGCGCCGGCCCCGACGTTGGTGCCGCGCACGGCGTCGAGCACGTAGGCCAGTGAGCTCATCGTCGGGAAAACGAGGATCTCGTCCCGAGTGTGCCCTTCGACGAGCGGAAAGAAGGCGTCGAGGAAGGCGAGGGACTCGCGTGGCGTTTTGTACATCTTCCAGTTGCCGGCGATGATCGGCTTGCGCATGCGGGGCGTAGGTCTCCAGGGCGGCGGTTGTGAGAGGAATGTATGAGGTTGCGGGTGGGCGTGGCAAGAGTCAGCCCGTAATGGCGAAGACGGGCGCGCCAACTGCGGATCGCTCCACTGCGCTTCGCTTCGGTCGAGATGACGGCGTAGAAGAAAGCCTTAGCTCGGCTTATCCGAGAGCGCTTCGACGCCCGGGAGCGGTTTGCCTTCGAGGAACTCCAGGCTGGCGCCGCCGCCGGTGGAGATGTGGCTGACGCGATCGGCGTAGCCGCTGTTCTGAATGGCAGCTACGGAGTCACCACCACCCACGATGGTGGTGGCGGTGGGGTTATGTGCGAGCGCCTTGGCGATGGCGTGGGTGCCGTGGGCGAAGGGCGCGAGTTCGGCGACACCCATCGGGCCGTTCCAGATCACCGTGGCCGCGTTCGCGATCTCTTCCGAGAAGAGCTTGATGGTTTCCGGGCCGATATCGAGCGCCATCTTGTCGGACGGGAAAGGATCAGTGCCGGAGAAGAGCTGCGTGTGAGCGTCGGCGCTGAACTTGTCGGCGAGGATGTGGTCAATGGGAAGAAGGAACTTGACGTTGCGCTCGGCGGCTTTGTCGAGGGCCGCTTCGGCAACCTCGATCTTGTCGGTTTCGACGAGGCTCTTGCCGGTAGTTTGGTCCTGAGCGTTCAGGAAGGTGTACGCCATGGCGCCGCCGATCAGCAGCGTGTCGACCTTGTCGAGCATGGCATTGATCACCTCGATCTTGTCCGAGACCTTGGCACCGCCGATGATGGCGACGAAGGGGCGGCTGGGGGCGGTGATGGCCTTGCCCATGTAGTCGAGCTCTTTCTGCATTAGCAGTCCCGCTGCGGCCTGTCCGCCACGCCGCTTGATGACCTCTGCCACGCCGGCCGTAGAGGCATGGGCGCGGTGTGCGGCGCCGAACGCGTCATTCACGTAGATGTCGCACAGGTCGGCCAGTTCTTCGGCGAAGGTGGGGTCGTTCTTTTCTTCATCGGCGTGGAAGCGCAGGTTTTCGAGCAGGAGGGTTTGGCCGGGCTCGAGGTTCTGCGCCATCTCGGTGGCGATCTCGCCCACGCAGTCCGGGCTGAACCCAACATTTTCATCCGGGCTCAGGATGTGGTCCAGAAGCTCGCGCAGCCGGACGGCTACGGGCCGCAGACTCATGCTCTCGACGCGCTTGCCCGCGGGACGGCCCAGGTGCGCAGCAAGGATGACCTTGGCCCTCTGGCGCAGCGCGAGCTCCAGTGTGGGGATGGTTTCGCGGATACGTGTGTCATCCGTAATGCGGCCGTTCTCGAGCGGCACGTTGTAATCGACGCGGATCAGCACGCGCTTGTGTCGAAGGTCGAGGTCGCGGATGGAAAGCTTGTTGGGCATCGGGTATGAGGATAGCTGATGCTGGCTAGTTGTTGGTGGCTGGTGGCTGGTGGCTAGTTGCTGGTGTTTGGGCGGGAGCCGGCGATCAGGATTTCGACGATGCGGCGTGCGCTGGCTTCCCAGCCCGGGATGGCCGTGGTGTGGAAGATACCGATGAGCGCGCGGAAGATGTCGTTCGGGTCGGTCTCCGGACGGAGGTCGCCGGTGTCGATGGCCCGCTGGATCAGGCTCAGGAAGGCGCTGTGTATCTGGCTCTTTGTGCCTTCAATCAGGCGTGTGGAGCCGCCCTCCACAGTTTCCATCGCCGGTAGGATGAGCAACTTCTTCGACACGTGCTCAACCAAGAGCAGCATCCACGTGCGCAGAGCCTCCACGGCCCCCAGGGTGTCGGCGTAGCGTTGCGCGGTAGTGGTGAGCTGGTCGACCCCGTTGCGGTATACCGCTTCGATCAGCGCTTCGCGCGTGGGGAAGTGCCGGTACAGCGTCCCAGGCCCGACGCCGGCCCGCCGGGCGATGTCGTCCAGCGTCGCGTCCGCGCCGTGCTCGGTGTAGGCGTGCTTGGCCGCTTCCAGGATGAGTTCGCGGTTCCGCTGCGCGTCGGCACGCGGTTTGCGTTCGGCTGAAGTTGGAGGCCGTGGGTTACTCATATGCATGCGCTGTGGAAAAGAAGATGCAACCGGAGATCGTCTCCGGTTATCTGTTCATTCGGAGATTGTCTCCGTTTTAGAGCGTGGAGAGATTGAAGTCAATGACCGGTGCGGTCCTCCCAGGTCGTGCCCCCAACCCAATAGGAGAAATGTATGCGGATCTTTGTGACAGGCGCGACAGGCTTTATCGGAACCGAGTTGTTGAAGCAGCTGATCGAGGCAGGACACACGGTGCGCGGTTTGGCGCGCAGCGAGGAAGGCATGAAGCAAGTGGAAGCAGCCGGGGCAGAACCGCTGCGCGGCACGCTGGAGGAAACGGACGTGTTACGCCGCGGCGTCGAGGGCATGGATGCGGTCGTGAACCTGGCTTTCAACCATGACTTCACGAAGTTTGCCGAGAGCGGCGCTGTCGAGCGCAAGGCCATTGAGGTGCTGGGCGAGGCGCTGGAGCCGGGTAAGGTGCTGATCGTGACCTCTGGGACAGCGTTATCAAGTAGCGTGCCAGGTCATGTGCGCACCGAACGCGATGTGCCGACAGAAAACACCGCGATTCCGCGTAACCCGGAGGCAGCGGCCAGATCGGTGGCAGAGCGGGGCGTTCATGTCGGGATCGTTCGGCTGCCGCAGGTACATGACACCCACAAGCAGGGCCTGGTCACGATGTTGGCGGCCATCGCGCGGGAGAAAGGTGTGTCGGCCTATGTGGGCAACGGCTCCAACCGGTGGGCTGCTGGCCCGCTGAAGGACGCGGCAAGGCTGTACCGCTTGGCGGTGGAGAAGACCGGCCCGGGCGTGACGGTGTACCACGCGGTGGAAGAGGAGGGCGTACCCCTGCGGGAGATCGCGGAGGCGCTGGGCAAAGGGCTGAACATACCGGTCGTCTCGATTGCGCCCGAAAAAGGGGCGGAGCACTTCGGCGTGATGGGCCACTTCGCGGCGTTGGACATGCCGGCTTCGAGCGAACAGACGAGGGAACTGCTGGGCTGGCAGCCGAATGGACCTAGCCTGATCGAGGACCTGACGAACATGCAGTACTGAGTGCCTGCGCGCACGCGTGAGCGCAGAAGCGGTGTGCAGGAGGAGGTCCCGGAGCGAGTTCGGGGCCTCGTTCTGTCTGTGCCGAGCAGGTGATTGCGTTGGCATCGGTGCCGGAGAAAGCGGGCACTGATAGCCTGTGGGCGTGGCGAAAGCAGACGATGCGGTGATGTTGCCGGTGGCGGGGCGCGAGGTGCGCGTCAGCCATCCGGAGAAGCTGTACTTTTCGCGCGAGGTGCGGCTGACCAAGCTGGACGTGGTGCAGTACTTCCTGGCGGTCGCACCGGGGGCGCTGCGCGGCATCCGCGACCGCCCGATCGTGTTGAAGCGCTTTGTAAACGGGGCAGAGGCTGAGCCGTTCTACCAGAAGCGAGCGCCGTCGGATCTGCCCGAGTTTCTGCGCACGGTGACGCTGACGTTTCCGTCTGGCCGGACGGCGGAGGAAGTCGTTGTCGACGACGAGGCGGGGCTGGCGTGGGTGGTAAATCTGGGGTGCATGGAGTTGCATCCGCATCCGGTGGTCTCGGCCGACCTGGAGCACCCGAATGAGCTGCGCGTGGACTTGGATCCTGGGCCGGGCGTTGCCTGGGAGGACGTGCGCGCCGTGGCGCTGGAGGCCCGGCAGGTGCTGGAGGAGCATGGCCTGACGGGGTTTGTGAAGACGAGCGGGTCGCGCGGCATGCACGTAAACGCGCCCATCGAGCCGCGCTGGGGCTTCACGGAGGTGCGGCGGGCGGCGCTGGCGCTGGCCCGTGAGGTGGAGCGGCGTGTGCCGGCGCTGGCCAGCAGCAAATGGTGGAAGGAAGAGCGGCACGGCGTATTTCTGGACTACAACCAGAACGCCAAGGATCGGACGACGGCTTCGGCCTACAGCATTCGGCCGTTGCCCGATGCGCGGGTGAGTGCGCCTCTGCGTTGGGATGAGGTGATGATGTGCTCGCCGGCGGACTTCACGGTGCGGACCATGCCGTCGCGGTTCGCGGAGGTCGGTGACCCGCATGAGGGCATGGCTGCTGCTGCGGGGTCGTTGCAGGCTTTGCTGGAGCTGGCGGCTCGGGATGAGTCCTCGGGGTTGGGCGACGCGCCATGGCCGCCGCACTTCGCCAAGGCGGAGGGTGAAGGCAAGCGAGTAGCGCCTTCGCGGGCGAAGAAGGCTGTTGGTGACGGTGCGGAGAAGGAGTTCAGCCATCAGCTGGGCGAAGGGTTTGGGGCGCAGCGGTTTCGGCGGCGGTCGAAGGCGGTTGCGGGTGAGGTGGAAGGCGCGGCGGGTAGCGGCGAGGAGGATAACAGCAGGTTCCCTTCGGGAATGACCACAAGAAAGGCAAGTGCAAAGGCAAAAACGACGGAAGCAAACGTAACTGGCGAGGCGGATCTAGCGGCACCGAAAGCGCGGCGGGGTCGCGTGTCGTCGATGCCGTTGATCACGGTGGCGCAGTCGCCGGATCAGGGCGCGGCGATGGCCGGGTTGGACCGCTGGAAGGCGCGGCATCCAGAGGCGGCGGCGCTTTTGGCGGTGGACGATGTGCTGGTGGACCGGATGCGCGGTACGGCCTATGTCTGGTATCGCGTGCGGGTGAACCTGCGGCATGTGCCCGAGGCGGAGCGACCCAAGCAGGAAACCCCCGACCCGGATGACGATCCGACGCGGAGGTGGCGCGAGGGCAGGAGCGAGTGACTGTAGAGGCGCACGGCCTGTAGAGTGACCCGCCACGGGATGGTGCAAAGGCAGGGGTCAGCGGCTGCAGGTAGGTAAGGCGAGGTGTCACTGTAAACCACTGCGGGTCTGCGCGGGTTGATGCTTACGGATATGCATCGCTTTTACGATGAGGTCAGATCGCTAGGCCAAGTCGGTCGTCACTCAACGTCGTCACCTAACAAGGTGTCAGAAGAACAATCGTTTATGGCTTGAGGAACAAGGTCTGCAGCTCTTGCGGTGGCACGACCTCAAGCTGGGCGTAGGTGCACTGGGCGGGTGGTTTGTCGGAGCGCCAGCGGCGGAAGTGGGCGAGGTGGCGAAAGCGGTCGCCCTGCATGTGCTCGTAGGCGACTTCGACGACAAGCTCGGGGCGCAGCAGTTCCCAAGTGAGATCCTTGCCGCTGGACCAGCGGCTTTGCGCACCGGGCATGCGGGAGCCGGCTTCGTTCTGTGCGCCCCAGCTGGCCCACGGGTGGTTGGCGGTGGCGTTCTCGCGGTACGGGGCGAGAAAGTCGACCAACTCTCGGCGCTTGGCTTCCGTGAAGCTGGCGCAGGTGCCCACGTGTTGCAGCCTCCCTTGCGCGTCGTAGAGGCCCAGCAGCAGCGAGCCAATCAGGGTGTTCTCACCGCGTTTATGCCAGCGGAAGCCGGCAACGACGCAGTCGCAATCACGCTCATGCTTCACCTTCAACATGGAGCGCTTATCCGGCTCGTAGGAGCCTGCAACGGCTTTGGCCATCACGCCGTCCAGGCCGGCGCCTTCGAAGCGCTTGAACCAGTCTTCAGCCTGCGTGCGGTCGCCGGTTACGGGTGTGAGGTGGATCGGGGGCTTGGCGCCGGCCAGCACCTGCTCGAGGCGCCGGCGGCGTTCGCTGAACGGTTTGCTGCACAACTCCTCCTCGTTCACGGCGAGCAGGTCAAAAAACACGATACTGGCCGGGGTTTGTGCGGCGAGAAGTTTAACCCGGCTGGCAGCGGGGTGGAGGCGCAGGGTCAACGCGTCGAAGTCGAGGCCGGCCGGGCCCGCGATGACGATCTCGCCGTCGAGCACGCAGCGTTGGGGAAGTTGGGCGAGGAGTGGAGCGCGGAGCTCGGGGAAGTAGCGGTCGAGCGGCTTGCTGTCGCGGCTTTGAATGAGGAGATCCTCGCCGTCGCGGAAGATGAGTGCGCGGAAGCCGTCCCACTTGGGCTCGAAGAGCCAGTCGCCTTCGGAGGGGATGGCGTCCACGCGCTTGGCGAGCATGGGGAGGACCGGGGATGGGATGGGGAAGGGCATGAGAGAGGGAAGGCGAGAGATGAGAGACGAGAGATGAGAGAGGAGCGTTCTTTCGAGGGGCCGAGAGAAGCAGATTGCCTGCGGGAAGGACAAACACTGGGCGTTGGTGAGGAGGTTTAGACCGCGTGCTTGGGTTTGCCGGCTTCTTCGTCGGCGGCGAGCAGGGCGCGGGTTTCTTCGAGGCTGAGGACATTGCCATCAACGGTGAATTCATACACGCCGGCGTTGTTGGGGACGGTGATGACGTGCGTGACGGTGTGACCGTAGGCGCGGAGCTGGTTGGCGAGCAGTTCGGTATCGACCATAGGAGCTACTGTACAAGCAAAGACCAACGCAAAGGGCGCGAAGAACGCAAAGGTACGCCACGAGTGCCGTTGCGATCCTTCGCGGTCGTGGCGTCCGTTGCGTTGGTAGTTTGTGGTTGAACGGTCGAAGTGGGTTGTGAGGCAAAAGCTATACTGGAGGTTGGGTTTGGGTGAGATGGCGAAGACGTTTTATATCGAGACCTTTGGCTGCCAGATGAATGCGCATGACTCCGAAAAGGTGGTCGGCACGCTGGAGCGCGAGGGCTATGCGCAGGTGACGGATGAGGCGGCGGCGGACCTGATCCTGTACAACACGTGCTCAATCCGCGATAAGGCGGAGCAGAAGGTGTTTCACCGGCTGAATGAGTACAAGCGCATGCAGGGCGAAGGCAAGAAGTTTGCCGTGATTGGGTGCGTGGCGCAGCAGGAAGGCGAGAAGATCTTTGAGCGCGCGCCGTATGTGTCGATTGTGGCGGGGTCGGCGAGCTACCGGAATTTGCCGGAGATGTTGCAGCGTTTGGAGGCTGGGGAGCGGCGGATTACGGGTCTGGATGACCGGCAGACGGACGAGACGTTTGATACGGAGTTCACGTCGCGGTCGAACCCTCACCGTGGGTACATCACGATCATTGAAGGCTGTGACAAGTTCTGCGCGTATTGCGTGGTGCCGTACACGCGGGGCAAGGAGCGCTCGCGGACGTCGGCTTCGGTGCTGGCCGAGGCGCAGCGCATTGCGGCGTTGGGGTACACGGAGATTCAGCTGCTGGGACAGAACGTGAACAGCTACGTGGACCCGAGCGGGAAGCGGAGTTTTGCGGAACTGCTGGTGGCTGTGGGCGAGGTGGCGGGCATTCAGCGCGTGCGGTTTACGACGTCGCATCCGCGGCAGTTTACAAAAGACATCGTGGATGCGATTGAGGCGTATCCGCAGCTTTGCAATCATGTGCATTTGCCGGTGCAGTCGGGGTCGTCGGCGACGCTGCGGGCGATGGCGCGGGAGTACACGCGGGAGTGGTACCTGGAGCGCATTGCGTGGATGCATGCGGCGGGACGGGATATCTCGATTACGAGCGACATCATTGTGGGGTTTCCAGGGGAGACGGATCGCGACTTTGAGGACACAATCACCTTGCTGCAGGCGGTGCGGTATGACGCGATCTTTGGGTTCAAGTACTCACCGCGGCCGAACACGCCGGCGATCCATATGGACGACTCGATCCCCGAGGCCGTGAAGGTGGAGCGGTTGGCGATTTTGAATGCGCGGCAGCGGGAGATTCAGCGTGACCACTACCAGCGGCACCTGGGCGAGGTGATGCCGGTGATGGTGGAGGGGTATAACGCGGTGCGCGGGCAGGCGATCGGGCGGTCGACGCAGAACAAAACGGTGAACTTTACGGCCGCAGCTGTGCCGGCGGTGGGGAGCTATGCAGACGTGCGCGTCACGCAGGTGTTTCCGAAC
>CAXTRU010000102.1:4729-10245 GCA_964246665.1 uncultured Acidobacteriaceae bacterium | reverse complement strand
CCGAATCCCAAAGCGCCCGAAACGAAAGGGCGGTCCAGGGCATCATCCCGAGGATGAAGACGACGCCATAAAAGTAAAACGGCTGGTGATGCTGGTACAGGTTGGTGGTGTAACGCTCCAGGTTGTGCTGGATGAAGAACTCGCGGAAGAACTGCGGGTTGCGCCGTTGCACTGCAATGTACCAGGGCAGCACCATAAGCAAATACAGGATCACACCCGGAATCCAGATGGTCCGCTTCAGCGCGGAAAGCTCCCGCCGCAACAGCAGAAACACCCCGATGATGGCCAAGGCCATAAATGGGGCGACGGGCCCTTTGGCCAGCGTGGCAAAGGCGCCAAAGAAGTAGAGGTCAAAGAGCCAGAACTTCTTTCCGGTCTCATACCAGGCATACCAACCCAGCATGCCGACGCAGAAGGGCGCGGCCAGCTGCATGTCGGTCGAGGCCCCGCGCGCAAACCCTACGATGGCCACGCTGGACGCCATAATCAGCGCCGCATCCAGGTGCCCACCCGGCCGAAAGCGACGCAGGTGCAGGAACGCCAGGATCACCAAAAATCCCGCGCCGGTCGCGGACGGCAGGCGGGCCGACCAGTCCGACACGCCAAACTCCTTGAAGAAGCCCATGGCCCGCCAATAGTACAAAGCAGGCTTTTCCAGCCACGGCCGGCCGTACAGGATCGGCGTCACCGTCCCGCCGACGAGGCACTCATAGCTGGCGTGGATCGCCGTGGGCCGGAGGCTGTGCGGCATAATGCGGGCGTGCACCTCGTGGCAATCCTCCGAGTGCGCGGCCAGCATCTCGCGGGCAATCTGCGCGTAGCGCGGCTCATCCGCCCCCACCAGACCCAGCCGGTCGCCGCCGAAGTACGGCACCAGGCCGAACAGCATGAAGTAGGCCGTGACCGTCATCAACACCGCAAATTCCAGCACGCCGCAGACCGTGCGCGTGCGGCGTAGCTCCTGCAGCCAGGCGGGCAGGCGCCCAGCTCTGGCGGCAGGTTGACTGACGGGTTGGACTGACGAGATCACAGGTGCTTTGTTCGCCTTTCCAGCATGCGCCCGGCCCTCCCTCGGCGACCGGAGGGCATACGTCTCAAGCCTCTAAGCGCCAGGGCAGAGCGAAGCGGGGGTACTCAACGTCCTCAGGTGCTTTGTGCGTGCAGGCAAGCAGTTTGCAGCGCGTCCTCCACAAGGCGAGCGGCCTCGTGCAAGGGGCCGTTCACGGTGCACCCGCTGGCGTTTCGGTGCCCTCCACCGCCGAAGCTCTCGGCAACCTGTGCCACATTCACCAGGCCCTTGCTGCGCAGGCTCGCCCGCATGTGTTGTCCGTCGGGAAGCTCCCGAAGCAGGGCAGCGGCCCGCACACCTTCCACAGAGATCAGATGTTGCACGATGCCTTCGGTGTCCTCGGTTCCGGCGCCGGTCGCGTCCATGTCGGCGCGGGTCACCGCGCTCCAGGCCACCGGGCCATGGATCTGCAAACCGCGCAATGCTGCCCCGAGCAGCCGCAGCTTGCTTTCGCGCTGCGAAAAGTACACCGCATCGGAGATCGCGCTGGCATCCGCGCCGAGTTCGAGCAGGTGACGGGCCAGGTCGAACGTCTCCGAGGTCGTCGTCGGCAACGTAAAGCCGACCGTGTCGGTCAGCACGGCGGCGTAGAGGCAGCCCGCCAGGGCCGGGGTGAGCGGCACGCCGGAGGCCACGGCGAGCTCATAAATCATTGCGCCCACCGCCGGGGCCTGTGCGTCGATCCAGTTCACAGCGGCATAATTCGACCCGCTTTGGTGGTGGTCGATATTCACCATCAGGTCACCGGCAAGGAAATCGAAGCCGGTGCGCTCCACCGAGTCGCACTCCAGCACCAGGGCCACCTCGGCCCTTTTTTCGGGCTGCCGGTGCACGATGCTGTCGGCCCCCGGTAAGGACGTGAAGGGCCGTGGAATGGGATCGGCAAACGCAACGGTGACTGTTTTGCCCATGCTGCGCAGCAGGTGCGTCACACCCAGCGCGGATCCAATCGCATCCCCATCCGGGCGGGCGTGGGAGGTCACAAGAAAGCTATCGTTATCGCGCAGCAGCGGCAGAAGCACGCGAAACGCCTGGTCCCGGCTTTGCAGAACAACACGCTGCGTCGACGTGGAAGAAAGGGTGGCCATTTCGTGCTAGCGCGCGGCCCCCGGCAGGTTCTGTGCCTTACGTTCCAGCTTCTTTTGCTGCTTGTCGATGCGGCCGAGCAACTCCGACATCCGCGCGCCGATCTTTTCCGAGCGATCAATGGCGAAGCTCAACTCCGGCACATGCCGGACGCCCATGCGGTCCCGAATCTCCGTCCGGATATACCCGCGTGCCGCCATCAGGCCGTCCAGGGTGTCGTCTTCCGCCCTTTCATCCCCGTGAACGGCGATCAGGACGCGGCAGCTCTTGCCGCCCGGCGCCAGGATCACCTCCGTGACGTAACAGGGTGCAATGCGTGGATCGGACAGCTCCCCTTCCAGCATGGCGGTGATCTCTTCCTGGAAGGTGCTGGCGACGCGGTCGCGGTGGTGTTGGCGGGCTCTCTGTTCAGGCATCGTCCTAACGCTGTAGTCTACCACCGCGAGAAGCGGTCTCATAAAGCCTGACACTCCGAGACGGCTCGTGTGAGACCCGCCTCAAAGCGGGTCTCAGGCGGTTCGCCGAAGCCGTAAGCCTGAGTATGGGACCGCTTCCAGGCGTCCCGCTTGCGCCTTAGGGCCTGCAGGCTTGGCCCCTAAAAACGAAAGCTCCGGCCGGAGCCGGAGCTTCCACGGCTGTGTTCCCTTACGCGAGGCGCTTACGCACCATGCCCGCAAAGCCAAGCAGACCTGTGCCCAGCAAAGCGATGCTGGACGGCTCGGGGGTTGCAGTCACCTCAAGAATGGACGGCGTTCCGTTCTCACGGGCATACCGCAGGATGGTATCGCCGGACGACGTCAGGGCGATGAAGTCCGTCACCTCCGAGGTCGGGCCCGAAACCGAGGTCCCCACCTCGATGCCGTTCTGGAAGATGCTGATGCCATCGTCGTGCGTGATGGTCAGAAACGTCCCGGCGCCTAGATTTCCCAGGTCGAAGGTGTAGTACGAGCCGTAGGTGTAGTTGCTGGCACTGCCGCTGGAACCCAGGAAACCGGCCTTGCTGCTGTAGTTGGCCACCTGCGTCCCGTTATAAGTCACCTTGCCAGAGCCGCTGTAGCCGCTCACATTGCCAGAGGTGAATCCAAAGGCGCTGTTGGTGTCCCCGCCTGCTCCAGGACCGTTTTGTGGCGTGGTGTTATCGAAGTTAATGGCACCCGTGTATGTGAACGTGCCACTGGCAGTGTTGGAACCCGAAAAAGGATTGCCTTTGGCTGTATCGAAGCCGGTTCCATTGGTCAAACCTTCACTGACCGTTACAGCAAAACTGCCGGTGATGGGGGTGGCATGGGCGGCCAGTGTGGCGGAAAGCAGCGCAGCACAGACCAAGAATGAACGAACAGCCATAGATGTCTCCTTGAGATTTCACGGATGAATTGCAGGCCCGCAATTGATTGCGCCAAGCGTAATGCCTCATTTGGGTCATATAAGACAAATCTTTAGTAATTCACTTAGGTGTGACCCTTAGGACCAGCATGTTAAAACGGCGAGCGGCCTTCGCCTGTTACCGAAGAGCAACGCCCTGCGGATGCGCTCAAGCTTGGTTCTCAACGCTAGCTCTTAAACTCCAGCTCTCTGTGCTTGCAGCTCGTCCAACCCGGTTCCAGCGTTGCTACCCCTCAGGGAGAAGCACGTCAGACTCAACAAAGCTGTCCACGATTTCGGCTCCAAGTCCCGCACATAGCCGCCGGGCTGCCGCTTCGACCTCGTGCAACTGCCCGGCCAGGTATGCCGGCGACGACGAGATGGCCGCAACCCCCACCGTGGCGCGATTCCAAACGAGAGCTTCGTCGAGCTCGGCAACCGAGATGTTAAACCCGTGCCGCAGGCGATCTTTCAGCGAGCGCACCACCTGCCGGCGATCCTTCAACGATTGCGCGTGCTCGATCGCGAGCTCCAGCACCAAGGTTCCAACCGGCATACAGGGTCTCCATCGCTGAGCCTAGCAGCCGGCACGCCGAAGCTCTCGGGGGAATGCTGTATGGTGCTGATAACACGGAGGGCACGTTGGCAGATACCCGCAGGGACTTCTTGGCCAAAACCGCTTTGGGCCTTGTCGGCGCGGCTATGACGGACGATAGAAACGTCAGCGCGGAGCAGCCGCCGCCACGGCGCCAAACGCCGCAAACTCCCGGCGCGCCGCCCGCCTTCGGCACCGTGCCTCCGGCAGGTCCGGCGATCACACCGCAGACCCTGCGCGAGGCCGAAAAGGTCGTGCGGGTCGAATACAGCGACGCTCACCTTGCGGAAGCCGCAGGCAATTGGCAGCAGGCGATGGCTCCCGTGTACGAGCGCCGCACGGGACCGCGCAAGCTGACGCTGGGTTACGACGATGTCCCGGCCACGGTATGGAACCCGGAGATGAAGCCCTTCGGCCAGGCCTCCCAAGGTCCGGTCGGCGCTTTTCGCCCGTCCCAGCACCCGGCCAAGCCGCTGCCCAACAACGACGCGGATATCGCGTTCAGCACCGTTGTCGACCTTTCTGCCTGGATCCGCGAACGCAAGCTGACCTCGGAGCGCCTGACGCGGATTTATCTGGAGCGGTTGAAGCGCTTTCAACCCAAACTGAATTGCGTCATCACACTGACCGAAGAGCACGCTCTGCGTCAGGCACGCGCCGCCGACACCGAGATCGCTGCGGGCCAGTACCGCGGGCCTTTGCACGGGGTTCCATGGGGCGCCAAGGATCTGCTCGACACCGCAGGCATCCCGACCACGTGGGGCGCTGAGCCCTTCCGAAATCGTGTTCCGGAGCGGGACGCCGCCGTGACCGGGAAGCTGAACCAGGCCGGTGCCGTACTGGTCGCGAAGTTGAGCCTGGGCGCCCTGGCCCTGAACGATGTCTGGTTTGGCGGCCAAACCAAGAACCCTTGGCTGCTGGACGAGGGGTCTTCCGGCTCCAGCGCCGGTCCGGGTTCGGCCGTTGCCGCGGGCCTCGTTGGCTTTGCGATCGGGTCGGAGACACAAGGTTCCATCGTGTCGCCGAGCATGCGTTGCGGCGTCGAAGGCCTGCGCCCCACCTACGGTCGTGTGCCTCGTACGGGCGCCATGACCCTGAGCTGGACATGCGACAAGCTGGGCCCCATGGCTCGGGGTGTGGAAGACACAATCCTGGTTCTGAACGCCATCTCAGGCTTCGACCCAGGAGACACCGCCAGTGTCGATCTGCCGCTCGCCTTCAACGGGGGAGCCGCTGTTTCCGGCATGAGGGTGGGGTACGTCCCCAAATGGATGAACGAGGCGCCCGCAACCGACGTCGATCGTCATGCCCTGGACGTGGTGCGGCACTTGGGCATGACGCCCGTGGAAGTGTCTCTGCCGGACTGGCCCTATGACTCACTCAACATCATCCTTTTTGCTGAAT
>CAXTRU010000102.1:1344-4719 GCA_964246665.1 uncultured Acidobacteriaceae bacterium | reverse complement strand
ACCTGAAGCTCGAGGTGCTGCAATCCGCCGCCGCCTTCGAGCAGATTACCCTGGACCATCAGGTGGATGAACTCAAAATGCAGGTTCCCGATGCTTGGCCCAACACCTTTCGGCAGGCCCGGTTTCTGAGTGCGGTGGACTTCGTGCAGGCAGACCGTCTGCGCCGCAAGGTGGCCGCTGAGTTTGCGCGCGTAATGGGTGAGGTGGACGTCCTTCTCGTGCCCAGCCTGCGCGATGAGTTTCTGGTCATCACGAACTTCACGGGGCATCCCTCACTGACGTTGCGCGCCGGCTTCGTTGAGGTGAACGAAGCACGCAGTGACTGGGCACCGGACCCGAGAAACCCTGTGCCGAAGTTTGCTTCGCCCCGCCGCGTTCCGCATGGAGTGACCCTTGTCGGCAAGCTTTTTGACGAGGGCTCACTGGTGCAGGCAGGGATGGCACTCGAGGCCAGTCTGGCGGTGGCAGGGCAACGTCCACCAGGGTTTTGAGCCCGGCCAGTCACAGTCTTAGTAGGCACCGCTCCGTTTGATCACGGCCCCGAGGGTCTGCGCAAGAATACGCAGATCCAGCAGGGGAGACCATCGGTCGATGTACCTCAAATCCAGCTGAATCGCGTTGTCGAAGTCTGTATTGGATCGGCCCGAAACCTGCCACAGACCGGTGATACCCGGCTTCACCGAGAAACGCCGCATCAACCAGGGCTCAGAAAAGCGCTTCACATCTCTGGTTGGCAGCGGTCTTGGCCCCACCAGCGACATCTCGCCTTTGACGACGTTGATCAGCTGCGGCAGTTCATCAAGGGAACTACTCCGGAGGAAGGCACCAATCCGAGTGACTCGTGGATCACGCTTCATTTTGAAGGTTGGACCGGAGGTCTCGTTCAGGTGCTCCAGGCCTGCAAGCTGTGCTTCGGCATCGGTCACCATGGAGCGGAACTTAATCATGCCGAAACGGCGCTTGTTCAGCCCGAAACGCTCCTGCACGAAAAAGACCGGGCCGGGGCTGGAGATCTTGATTGCGGCTGCGATGGCCGCAAACACCGGCCAAAGAACCATAAGGCCGGCAAAGGCGAAGATGCGATCGATGATGTCCTTGATGAGCACGCGGTGGTCGTGATGCACCATCTCCATCACCACTCGATTTGTCTGATCGCTAACGACTTTCCGCTTCTTCGCAATGTCGGTGTTGAACAGGTCGAGCGAGTACTGAATTTGTACCCCTGCCCGGCCGCAGATGGCCACAATCTGTTCGACCTCACCGAAGTGGCTCTTCAGCGGTAGCCCGATGATCACTTCATCCACAGGGCAGTGCATCAGCAGGCTTTCCAGATCGCGCACACCGCAGAGCAGCGGTCCCATCAACTCGGTTTCGAGATGCGGGTTGTTGTCGACGAAGCCAAGCAGCTGATAGCGATACTGCCGATTGCCGGGAAGATCTTCGGCCTGCATGCGTGCTAGTGGGCCTGTGCCACAGATGATTGCGGTCCTGCGCGGACGAAAACGCGGCCGTATGGACTCTTCAAACGTGAGAACGGACGTGCGCACGGTAAGCAACAGCACGGATGCGGTAAACCAAAACACGGCCAGTTCGCGCGGCCAGTTGGCGTACCCGCGGGACAGCACAAATGGCACAAGCGACGCCGCACAAAGCAGCGAGGTAGCTGGCGCCTTCCACACAAAGATCGCCGCTCTACGATTGATGTGGGGCTGATACATGCCCATAAACCAGAAGATGGCGCGCCAGACGGCCAGCAGCAAAAGTCCCAGCAGAATATTTTGAACGTCGACCCGCATGGCAAGATAGCTCGCAACAGCGTGCCCCTGCCTCACGGGTGCCTCAAGACGGGAAAGACAGTACGCCGTGAGTACCGCTAGTTGATCGATGATCTGGACCGTCGGCGAAGCAAGCTGGAGCGCGAGCGAAGATGGCCGATCTCGTTTGGACGCGCCCTCAACCAGAGCCGCAGTGTTTTGGGTTAAGGCAGCACTCTTCAAAGCAAATTTCATCTCGGACATCATCGGCACAGGTTCTTGCGTCATTGAGTCGTCACTCACACAATGGCTCTTCAACGGCATGGATCGCCATGATGTCTCTTGCGGCTAGCTGACCCAAGAAGCGGTCTTCACTGGTGCCGTATTAACCAATAGCGAAGCAGCCCGATGGAGGGAATGAACCAAAGGTCTTCCACCGTGAACCTTTTGGGGGACTCAAGTTTTTCCGCAAGCTGCCGATGATAGGAGGGACACAACATGGGGCGGCTGAGATCGCAAGGTCACAGCGAACGTTGCTCGATGCGCGCTCGGATAGCGCCAATTCAAGGGGATCCGGTCTCCACAGAAGGTCAATGAGGCATGCAAGGGTACGCGCCACCGAGACTTCGACAGATCATCGCGGAAGCGGTTTTCCGGCGGCGCTCCGTTGTTCTTTTGACTTTCGTCACCGTGGTTGGCTTGGTCCTGCTCGGCACGCTGTTGATGCACAAACGGTATGAATCGAAAGCCAAGCTGCTGGTCCAGAATGTGCGGACCGCAGCGCAGCTCACCACCAGCAGCGTCGACCATCTTGTGTCCCAAGGTGACGTGAGTCCCGCTGAGATCAACACCGAGGTGGATCTTCTCGAGAGCGACGGCGTCGCCGGCCGTGCTCTGACGCAGATGCAGGGCCCCGTGCGTCCCGACCAGCAGGGGAAAGCGGTGCAGCGTTTCCGCCGGCTGATGACGGTCGAGGCCGTGCACCAAACCGACGTGATCGATGTGGCCATGTTGGGCGGCTCACCCGACGAAGCGCAGAAGAACCTTCAAGCGTTGATCGACGCCTACTTTGAGGAGCGTGCCGGGACTGCGCGCAACTCCGGAGCAGCTGAATTTTTCAGCGCGCAGCTCCAACAAAAATCAAAGCAACTGGACGCCGACCAAGCCGCGTTAACGGCTTTTCAAATGCAGCACGGCATCGCCGATCTTGAGGACCAAACCAAGCTCCAGGTGACTCGTGTGTCTGCGCTGCAAGACGATCTTGCCCAAGTGGATGCGAACCTCGCCGCGTTGAAAAGCAAGATCGCGGCAGAACAGACGCAGCTGAGCGCCACGCCTTCGCGATCACAGACGCAAGTGCGCACAATCACCAATCAATACACGCAGGAACGCCTGAACACGTCGCTCGTCGACCTGCAGAACCGTCGCAGTGAGCTGCTGCAGCGGTATGTTCCGAGCGACAGACAAGTGCTCGAAATCGATGACAAGATCGCCACGACGCGGAAGGCGATCAACGAAGCCACAGCACACCCAGCCGGGGAAGAAGCAACTGACGTAAACCCTGTGTGGGCACAGCTGACCACCTTAGTCGCTACGTCCGGCAGTGAGATAAGCGGTATGT
>CAXTRU010000102.1:0-1334 GCA_964246665.1 uncultured Acidobacteriaceae bacterium | reverse complement strand
CGGTGGTGTCGCAGATCGCCGCAGCTGAAGAGCGCCTACGTGACCTGGAGAACTCCACCACAGGTTACGGCGATCTGCGTCGCAAACTGCAACAGTCGCAAAATGATTACGCCCTCTATGCCCAGCGACGGGACGAAGCGCGCATCTCCGAAGCCCTGGATCATCAAAAACTGTTCAACGTCGCTGTGCTGCAAGGACCGATCACGTCGAGCGATGCCATCCGACCGAAGCCGCTGCTCTATCTCCTGACGGCAGCTGTTTTCGGATTGCTGCTCGGCACCTCCTTCGCGGTCTATGCCGATCTGGCCGGCGGCCAGGTACACACGCCATCGCAACTCGACGCCTGGACTGGGGTGCGAACCTTGGCAACGTTGGCCGATGAAGCTGCAGGTAGCTGGACGACGCAGGCAAACAGGCGGCAATACCGTCGCGTGCTGTTCGGCATGCGGCAGGCGGTCGATGGCGCCCGTGGTATCTCAGCGGGCGGGTCGGAATGGGGCATCCCTGGCTCGGACCACCGACCAAGCGTACCTCCGTCTTTCGATGGCATGCAGGGGCTTTGCATTGCCTTCACGTCCGCCCTGCAAGGCGAGGGGGTCAGCTCTCTTGTCCGGCACCTTGCTACGGAGGCGGCTCAGCAGGCCTCGCAACGTGTCGCCGTCTTGGACACGCGCAAGTTGATCGAAAGCTTTGAGGGAGATCGATCCGCGCAGCTGCCGATGGAGTTCGAGCCCGAAGCGGAGCATTGGGTGCTTGCGAAGCAGGATCAACTTGCGCCATCGGCTGCGACTGCAAAAGGTGCACGAGGGCAACTCACCTCGAAACTGTTCACCGTTCTGCAGCAAGCGCGCAGTGAGTTTGACCTGATCCTGCTAGATTGCCCTAGCCTGCAGACGTCCATGCTGGCCGGCGAACTCGCTTCCTGTATCGATGGCTACGTAGCCGTGGTCAGGGCGGGTGCTGCCCGCAAGCAAAACATCGAAGACCTCGCTTCACAGCTTTCCAGCACGCGCGCCCCAACGTTGGGCTACGTTCTGACCCGTCGTCACTACCCGGTTCCGCGCTGGTTGCACCGCTTGATTTAAGAAGGAATTTCTCTTGCTCTGTTTGCTGAAGTCCCGATCACTCTTCTGTGTAGCAATTACCTCTGCCCTGTTGGCTCCTTTCACCCTGTGGAGCCAAACGCGCGGTGCCGGCGACGCACCTACCGGGCAGCGTCGTGTGCTGGATGCGCCAAGCGAAGTGATGAAGTCGCGACCGTACAGGATCGGCCCCGGCGACACCATCGACGTCACCTTCCGCTTTACGCCCGAGTTCAATGACGAAGTCATTGT
>CAXTRU010000101.1:0-10274 GCA_964246665.1 uncultured Acidobacteriaceae bacterium | reverse complement strand
TAAGTTCATCGGCGTGTACCCGGGGCAGGGCTACTCCATCGACTACATCATCGACTTCCCCGCCCCCATCGGCCGTGACCGCTTTACCGGCGACCTGGAAGCCGGCGCCTACGCCAACCTGATTGCGCCCGCCCGCACCTTCGGCTTCCGCGAAGACGAAGCCAAGCTTCGCAACATGGGCCTCATTCGCGGCGCCTCCGAGGAGTCCGCCATCATCATCGGCGGGGGCCGCATCCAGAATGGTCCTCTGCGCTTTCCCGACGAGTTCGTGCGGCATAAGGTGCTCGACCTCATCGGCGACCTCGCCCTGGCAGGCCGGCGACTCTGGGGTTCCGTGATCGCGCATCGCGCCGGCCACGCCATGCACACCGCCCTGGTGCAACGCTTGCTGCGCGACCGTGGCGCGTGGGAACTCGCAACCATGCCGGTCACCAAAGCTGCGACGCAAACAGTGACCAAGGCCGCCCGCACCTCGCAGCCAAGCCGCCGCCCCGCCTGGGCCGCCGCCTAGCTCTTCATTCCCTGCTTCTCGACACCCCGTGCCCGGCACCTTCGCTTGCTACCCTCACCGCATGCGCGCGGCCATCGCTCTCGGCTCCAACCTTCCATCTCAGTTCGGAGACCCTGCGGCAAACCTGCGTGAAGCGCTCCACCGCCTTCAGGATCTCGGGCACGTACTCGCCACTTCGTCCTTCTACGAAACCGACCCGGTCGGCTACCTCGATCAGCCCCGCTTCACCAACGCGGCAGCCCTGCTGAAAACCAGCCTCAATCCGCTCGACCTGCTTCGCGCACTTCTGGCCCTCGAGCGCGCCATGGGCCGCACCCGCGCAGCCGACACCCCACCCAAAGGTCCACGTGTGCTCGACCTGGACCTGCTCCTCTACGAAACACAGCAGGGCGGCAGTCTCGTCCTTGCAGACCCGGAACTCACCCTGCCCCACCCGGAACTGGCGAAGCGCCGCTTCGTTCTCGAGCCGCTCGCCGAGATCGCTCCGAACATGTGGCATCCAACACTGGAACGGACCATCGCCGAACTCTTCGCGGAGCTCACCCAGGCCAGTCACTCTCCCCAGCTCTGACAAGACGAGCGGAATGCGAGCCGCAACATGTACCGTGCCGTTCGCTTTGTTCTGGCCAGCGTCCTCCTGTGTTCAGCCTTCCTGCAGCCCCAAGCCACAGCGCAAACACCTGACCGCGACACCGACCGTGACGGTCTATCCGACGCACTCGAGCAGCAACTCCTCGACCAATTCACCCCCGACCTTCGCATCGGCCGTGATGATTGCTCGGTACGTCCGGCCGAGTTCCTGCCCAACAGCGTCGTCCCCAAGGTTGCGGTTGAAAACGGCACGCTCTACGGGCAGGTGTTCCCTTCAAAGGAGAACGGGGGTGCCCAGCAACTAGTCGAGGTGCACTTCTATCACCTGTGGCGGCAAGACTGCGGCGCACACGGCCACGCGCTCGACACCGAACACGTCGCCGTTCTGCTGCAACCCTCCTCCGCCGACCTCGCCCATGCCAAGTGGACCGCGCTATATTGGTATGCCGGCGCGCATGAAAGCACCGTCTGCGACGTCAGCCAGATCACGCGCGCCTCCACATTGCACGCCACGACCCATGGCGCCACCGTCTGGGTGTCGCCTGGCAAGCACGCGTCCTTTCTCAATGCGACCCTTTGCCGCCGTGGTTGCGGCTCTGATCGGTGCGAGGCTATGACCACGTTGCAGCCTGGTCAGGTCATCAACCTCGGTGAACCGGGCCACCCCATGAATGAATCGGACTTCATCGCGTGCACCGCATGGCCACTCGGGTCCAAGATGGTCGCCACCGACTTCCCTCCGGAGCCACTTGCTCGGCTGAACGAGCTACCCGATACAGAGATCGCCTGGTTCCAACCTGGTCGCCACCCCGTCCAGGGCGTGATCAAAAACAGCAGCGCGACGGCAAGCGCACTCGCGCACAGCGGAGGTGCCACTACGGACGCTCTCGCCAACAGTGGCGACTCAACTGCGGACGCCATCTCCGTCGCCGGCGACAACACTGGCAATGCCCTGAGCAAAAGTACACGCAACACCCTGCACGCCCTAGGCACCTCGGCCCGCCACGTGCGCAAAGCTCTCGGCGGCGGATCCGCAATCGAGCCCGAAACGCCGCAATAACTCCTGCAACGCCATCAGAACGTCCACCTCTCACTGTCTTTTGAACAAGACGCGCTGATTCGTCAATGCCTCCAGCTCGCCCCGAGCAGCGCCGCCGTCGGTTCCTTCTCCGTTCTGGTTAACTCATGCCGTCATAGCCCCTATCGGCAGAGATGGCCTTGGCTTTGGCTTATCAAAGGAAATATGCTCCGCCCCGGCCGCTGTGAATCGCGAGTTGATCGTACCGAGCAAATTGCAAAAGAAAGGCCGGAGCAAACGCCCCGGCCTCGCAGCACTTCAACACACGCCTACGCCGTAACAGCTTCCGCGACCGCCAGCGCGTCAGCTCGGTCCGGCGTGGTGAAGTCAAGTCCACCCACGCCGTTCACATCCACCACCACCCGATCGCCATGCAGCACGCGTCCGTCCAGGATGCGCATCGCGAGCGGGTCCTGCACCAGGCGTTGAATGGCTCGCTTCAGCGGCCGTGCGCCGTACGCCCGATCGTAGCCGGCCTGGAAGATCGCCTCCCGTGCAGCTTCGGTCAGCTCCAGCGTGATGCGGCGGTCGGCCAAGAGCTTGCGCAGATCGTTTAGCCGCAGCTCCACGATGTACACCAACTGCTTTTCCGCGAGCGGATGGAAGACCACGATGTCGTCGACGCGGTTCAGGAACTCCGGCCGGAACTGCTTGCGCAGCTCGCCCATCACACGCTCCTTGGCCTCGTTGAAACCCTCTTCGCCCTCGGCCCACGCGGTCATCAGCTGGCTCGCGCCCACGTTCGACGTCATGATCAGCACGGTGTTCTTGAAGTCCACCGTCCTGCCCTTGGAGTCCGTCAAACGCCCGTCATCCAGCACCTGCAGCAGCACGTTGAAGACATCCGGATGTGCCTTCTCGATTTCATCAAACAGCACCACCGCATACGGGCGGCGCCGAATCGCCTCGGTCAGCTGCCCGCCCTCGTCAAAGCCTACGTATCCCGGAGGCGCGCCGATCAGCCGTGCCACGGCGTGCTTCTCCATGTACTCGCTCATATCGATGCGCACCATCGCCTGCTCGTCGTCGAAGAGGAACTCCGCCAACGCGCGTGCAGTCTCGGTCTTGCCCACGCCTGTCGGGCCGAGAAAGATAAAGCTGCCGATGGGTCGCTTCGGGTCGCTCAAGCCGGCACGCGACCGGCGGATCGCATTCGCCACCGCCGTCAGCGCCTCGTCCTGGCCCACCACACGATCGCGCAAACGGCCCTCCATCTGCGTCAGCTTCTGTATCTCGCCTTCCAACATCTTGCTCACCGGGATGCCCGTCCACTTGGAGACGATCTTCGCCACGTCCTCCTCGTCGACCTCCTCCTTCAGCAACCGCGACGCCCCCCGGCCTTTTTGTGCCCCATCCGTGACCGCTTCACCGTCACGGGTGGGTTCAGCCTTGTCCGCCGCCACCGCTTCGTCCTGCGCATTCGTTAATGCCGCAAGCTGGCGCTCCGCTGCAGGGATCTCACCGTACTGCAGCTCCGCCGCGCGCTGCAGATCACCCTTGCGCGTTGCTTCCTGCATGTCGAACCGCAAACGCTCCAGCCGCTCTTTCAGCGAGGCAATCTCGCCGATGGCGCCACGCTCTTTTTGCCAGCGCGCGCGCAGCCCGGCCGCCTGCTCCTGCACCTCGGCAAGTTCACGCTCCACCGCGTGCAGCCGCTCTTGCGAGTTCACGTCGTTCTCCCGGCTCAGCGCTGCTTTCTCAATCTCCAGCGACATCGCGCGGCGCTCCAGGTCATCAATCTCCACCGGCACGCTGCCGATCTGGATCGCCAACGCAGCCGCGGCTTCGTCGACCAGGTCGATGGCCTTGTCCGGCAGGAACCGGTCACTGATGTAGCGGTGCGAGAGCTCCGCCGCAGCTACAATCGCCGAGTCCTTGATCCGCACCTTATGGTGTGTCTCGTAGCGCTCGCGCAGACCACGCAGGATCGCGATTGTGTCTTCCACGTTGGGCTCGCCGACGAACACAATCTGGAATCTCCGCTCCAGCGCCGCATCCTTCTCGATGTACTTGCGGTACTCATTCAGCGTGGTTGCGCCGATGGCCCGCAGTTCGCCGCGCGCCAACGCCGGCTTCAGCATGTTGCTCGCGTCAATCGCGCCTTCCGCAGCGCCGGCCCCGACCAGCGTATGCAGCTCGTCGATGAACAGGATGATCTGCCCGTTGGACTCCTCAATCTCCTTGAGCACCGCCTTCAAGCGATCCTCAAACTCGCCGCGGAACTTCGCACCCGCAAGCATTGAGCCAAGATCCAGCGAGATCACGCGCTTGTCGCGCAGGATCTCCGGCACATCGCCCGAAAAGATACGCCGCGCCAGACCCTCGACGATGGCCGTCTTGCCCACGCCGGGCTCGCCGATCAGCACTGGATTATTCTTTGTTCGCCGCGAAAGCACCTGGATCACGCGCCGGATCTCCTCATCGCGCCCGATCACCGGGTCCAGCTTGCCTCGACGCGCCAGCTCGGTCAGGTCCTTGGCGTACTTCGCCAACGCCTGGAACTTGCCCTCGGGGTTCTGATCGGTCACCCGTTGCGACCCACGTACAGCCTGGAGCGCCTTCAGGATCGCCGCATGGTCGGCCCCCTGCGCCGCCAGCGCCTGCGCCACGGGCTCGCCTTTCTGCGCGGCCAGGGCAAGCAGCAGGTGCTCGGTCGAGACGTAGTCGTCTTTGAAGTTCTCCGCCTCGCGGAAAGCCCCATCCAGCACCTTGCTCAGGGCATTGCCCATCCCGGGCTGCTGGCTTGCGCCCTGCACCTTGGGCAACTTGGCGATCGCGCCATTCATCTGCGCCAGCAACTGCTGTACCGGCACACCCACCTTCTCCAACACGGGCAGCACAACGCCTTCTTTGTCCTCCAGCAGCGCCGCCATCAGGTGAACCGGCAGTACCTCCGGGTTGCCGTGCTCGGCTGCCATCCCGGCCGCGCTCTGCACGGCTTCGGCTGACTTCACGGTCAGCTTGTCCCACTTGATTGCCATATCCAAACTCCTCGCCGCGAGCTTCCCCGCTCCTTGCGGCTACAGTTTAGACGATCCTGAGCAAACTGGGATGCATAAATGTGATACCATCTGACTCACATTCAGCTTTCCCGGCAGCACTCGATATCGCCGCCGCTTGTACCTGTCGGCTGTCCAATTTACCTGCGTGTGAAGAGGTAATGGGACTCCGCCCAGGGGCCGCGGACGCCTCCAACGCCCAAATCCGTCGCGGTTGCGACTCGCGTCAACGCTCTCCGCCTCGGGGCCTCTACCGCATCTGAGGCTTTGGTATGCCTCCCGGTCATGCAGCCACCGACCCCGCCGCAGGCGCCACGCCTGAGCGCCAGGTCGCCGAAAGCCTGAGCGCCGCAATGCTGTTGGCCTTTGCCGGGGGCACGCTCGACGCGTTTCTCTACCTGGAGCACGGCAGGGTCTTTGCGGGTGCGATGACCGGCAACGCCGTGCTTTGCGGTATCGCCATCCTGGGCCGCAATGGGCCGGACATCCTGCACCACGCCCTCCCCCTCGCGGCCTTTCTGTGCGGCGTCCTCATCTCCGAGGTCCTGCAGGCGCGCATCAAGCACCATGCCGTCACGCTCGGGCTGGCGCTGGAGACCGCCGGTCTGCTCGCCGCATCGTTCCTGCCCCTCAGCTTTCCCGATCCTGTGTTCATCTTCCTCATTGCCCTGCTCGCCGCCTTCCAGATCGCCAGCTTCCGCACCGCGGATGCATACACCTACAACTCCACCTTCATCACCGGCGATCTCCGCACCTTTATCGTCGGCCTGTATAAGGCGTTTCAGCCCGCCACGCGCTCTGAAGGTCTTCGCCAGTTCCGTGATCTCGGGGGTGTGATCGCCAGCTTCCTTGTGGGAGCGCTTGCCGCAGCGGCCCTCGCCCATCGCCACGCGAACCACACCCTGTGGCTGCCGGCGCTGGCCGTGGGTCTGGTCTTCGTCATGGCCCTGAACCGCTCGCTGGAGCACAGCCGCCAAACGCCGGACCCGGCCAAGTAAACTGGATGGATGCTTTCAGGGCTTTATGCGCGGTGGATGTACGCCTGGGAAACCGCCCTCACCACACGCGATGAAAACCGGGTAGAACGTCCACTGGAGTGGGGCTTCGACCACCTTGCCGACGTGTGCGGCACCGAAGCCGCCGCGAGCGTCGCGCGCGGAGACACAACCGCCGTAGAAGCGATGACCGCGCTTAACCAACGCCTGGCCAGCCACCCCGACCAGATGTTCAGCTACACCACGCCCGCCGACTTTCGCCTCCAAGACCGCCACCCTGAGCTCTTTCCCACCAACGTGCGCCCTGAAACGCTGGAGCAGGCCGTTGAATACAAGCGCCGTGCCGAGGCCGGCGAACTCCGCCGCGCCCCGTTTCTCCGCTTCACCTCGGCTGTACGCACGCAGTACCCGGAGAACGATCAAGTCAACGCCCGATGGTATGAGGCCACACCGCCACCTTCGTCCTCCCGACCGAAGCGCAGCGAAGTGGAGAGACCTGCAGGGGTCCGCGCCACAAGCCAGCCGCGCCAGGCCATGATCGTCCTTCCGCAGTGGAACGCCGACGCCTTCAGCCACAACGCGCTGTGCGAGATCTTTCTGCGCTGGGGCATATCCAGCCTGCGCCTTTCCAAGCCGTACCACGACATCCGCCGCCCCGCGGAGCTCGAGCGCTCCGATTATGCCGTAAGCGCCAACATCGGCCGCACCCTTCAGGCCGCACGGCAGGCCGTGGCCGACATCCGCTCCTGCATCGACTGGCTGGAGCAGGGGGGTTACACCCAAATCGGCATTCTCGGCACCAGCCTCGGCAGTTGCTACGCCTACCTCGCAGCGGCGGTCGACCCACGCCTGCGCGTTTGCGCCTTCAATCACGCCTCGACCAACTTCGGCGACGTCGTGTGGGAGGGGCAAAGCACACGACACATCCACGCTGCTTTCGAGCACGCAGGTCTGGACCAGGACACCGTGCGCCGGCTTTTCAGCGCCATCAGCCCGTCCAGCTATATCGAGCAATACGCCGCCACCTCGCGCGAGTCGTCACGCAACACGCTTGTCGTCTACGCCACCTACGACCTGACGTTTCCGCGCAAGGGCTCACTGGCTGCCATCGAAAACTTCAGGAAGCACAACGTGGCGCATATCGCCAAGGTGCTGCCCTGCGGGCACTACACCACCGGCGAGTTCCCGTACAAGTACATCGACGGCTGGTACCTGGGGCACTTCGTCTGGAGCGAGTTCAAGCGCTTGCGCCTGCAAGCACCCACCCCATAGCGCCGCTACGCGGAACCAGCCGAACCCAACCCATGCCAAGCACTGCAGCACCTCTGCACCGGTTCGGAGAAGGAACCATGGCTTTACTAACTTAGAGCGTTTCCTTGGCCGCTGAAGATAGAGTGGTGTCCTTGGCCGCGCGTGACCACGCGATGCGCAGGTCGGTCACATTCCGCAGTTCGAAGTTGGGTTGCGGCGGCGCGGTGACGGCGAAGAAATCGGCGCGATGAACGTCTTCCAGCCAAAACGCCGGCCGTGGATCGGGATGGGCGGGGGCAATCTCCACGTGAGATATTTGCAGGTTCCGCAGGTGGCGTGCAAAGAAGCCGTGGCAGGGTGTGGGACCGAAGAAGAGTGTTTCCGGGTAGGCCTCTTCGAGTTCGGGAACATGCAGGGTATGCCAATCGGGCATGGGTTTTGAGGTCGCTCCAAAGCCCTCACGCGCCATCGTGGGAAGGCCCAAATGGCCGAAGAACGAATGCGAAATCATCACGTCCTCAATCAACGTTTCGGGAACCCCCGAGAGAACCGAAGCTGTAGACGCAGCCGAATCGTGTGACACAAGATTGGAAACCAACACCCGCCGGAGCGTTCCTCGACGCATCGTCTCGCTGGGACCGCGGTTCCGGCGATTGAGCCTGAAGAAGAGAGGAGCATCGACGATGTCCCGCATGGTGTTGTTTGCGATCACGATGTCCTCGATCAGCGCGCCGTCGCTGGATTCCAGGGCGATCCCCTTGCATCCTTCAATCACATTGCCGGTGATGGTGATGTTGCGGAACCCACCATTCGATTCCGTGCCGCATTTGATACGCCCCTGCCGCGACACGCGCGCGTCCTCCGCAAACTTCTTCCACGTGCCTGCGACTACACTGCCCAACTCATAGGTGCCGGTGACGAAGCAGTTCGCGATCGTGAGGTTTTCGGTCGGGCGAGCATAGCCCAACGCATAACTCGACTTCGGACAGATGGCATCGTCCCAAGGTGAGTTCACCGTGCAGTTCGACACGCGCACGTTGCGGCAACAGTCGAGGTCGAAGCCATCACGATCCGTATCGATCAGCAGGTTGTCAATGGTCAGATTGTCGACACCCGTTGCGAGAAGGGCAAAGTGACCGCCTTTCAAAACCGAGAAATCACGCAAGATCACGTTGCGGCAGTTCTTCAACGCGATCGCTTTATTCCCGACCCCGGCTTGTTCCGCACGGAACTGCGCGCCAGGCCCCTGCAGCGGGTCAGGCTTGGCACCTCTCTTTGCGTCCTGGCCATAGGACAGACCTCGGCCATGGATCAGTCCCGGGCCAACGATCGAGATATTCTCAAGCCCTTCGCCATAAAAGAGTGAGTTGGCCCAGTGGTTGTGCCCGTAGTCCTGGTACTTTTCCCACGGTTGCGCCGGGCCCGCCGGATCGTAAACACCACCGTCATACCCCGTCGTTTCCTCGGGTTTGGGAGAGTCGGCCGCAAGGATCACGCACCCAGGCGCAAGGTACAACGCCACGTGGCTATGCAGGCGGATGGTGAAGCACAGGTACGTCCCTGCAGGGAACACCAGCGTCCCGCCGCCGGCCGCCGCCACGGCCTCGATCGCACGGTTGATCGCGGGTGTATCGACTGTCTTGCCATCGCCCGTAACGCCAAAGGTGCGAACGTTGAACATGGCCTCGGCCTGCTGTGGCGTCGGCGTCGCAGCAAACGCAGCCTGCCCGAAACACGTCGAGGCCGCAGCGATGGCCAAAGGAGATACCTTGAGCAGGTTGCGGCGACCGGCGCCTGCACGATCAAGAAACATAGGGCCTCAGGACTTAGACGAGATGGCGAGAAAGCCAATCATATAGCCGTACGCACTTGAACGAGAACGCCCACTCGTCAATCCTGAGCGATGGGTAATGTTAGGAGCCCTCAAAAGCTGAACCGCGCCGTCAGCGCTTTTGTCTTCGCAATAGGAGCACCTGCCGTGTAGCCCGGTTTCTGGAACGTATGCCATTGAAGGACAGTGGCGGTGTCGCACCGAGGACGCCTTTGAGCGAACACGCTGCCTGGCGCACAAGCAGCGTGGAGCGTGCACGCTATGCTCCGCGGCAACACGCTCCATCAAAGTGTGAGGCCTCGTTCGTTTACACGAACAGGCAATCTACTTCGCACTGACACGCAACAGAAGAACTCCGTGGGAGGGTACAGCCGCGGAGAACTCGCCGTTCTGAAAACCCACATCCTGATGCGTCCAAAGATTGCGTGCGCGCTTCACCGGGCCGCCGAGCTGCAGGTCAGCCTGATGAAGAGTTGCCTGGGCGGAAGCCGAGCCCATGTTCACCACCGCCACGGCAACCGTGCCGTCCGCAAGCGGCTTGCTCCAGATCTCAAAGCTGCCGACCTTTCTTGGCGAGGCCTGTTTTCCAAGCGCATCCTGATCGACGGCAATGACCTCTTTGTTCATCAGAATCGCTTTGGTTGCCGGCGACATACTGCGCACATCGTTGCCGGCCAGTAGCGGCGCGGCGGTCACAGCCCACAGGCTCATGTGGGTGCGGTACTCATCGTCGCTCATGTGGCCGTTGCCGATCTCCAGCATGTCCGGGTCGTTCCAGTGGCCAGGCCCGGCATAGGGAGCCGTCGGCACCTGACGCTCGATGTTGTCGATCATGCTGGTCCACTCGTCACGGATGTCGCCCGTCGTCCGCCAAAGATTGCCGCCGACCTTGTCGCCCCATTGCTCCACGTTGCCGCGGCCATACTCGCAAAGGCTGTACACCACGGGCCTGCCCGTCGCATGCAGGGCATCGCCCATCTTTTGGTAAACAGGCCGCAGGTCGGCCTCGCCGTAGATC
>CAXTRU010000100.1:7798-10311 GCA_964246665.1 uncultured Acidobacteriaceae bacterium | reverse complement strand
ACTCGCCGCCCGTGGTCACCAGGTTCACTTCATCACCTACTCGCAGCCCTTCCGCCTCACTGCGCGCGAGCGCGGCATCTTCTACCACGAAGTCCCCGTCAGCAACTACCCACTGTTCGAGTACCCGCCCTACGATCTCGCCCTCGCCACCCGCATGGCCGAAGTCGCCGAGCTCTACAACCTCGACCTCCTCCATGTCCACTACGCGATCCCGCACTCGGTCTCCGCGCTGCTGGCCAAAGACATGCTCGCTACCCGCGGCATCCATCTGCCCTTCATCACCACCCTCCCCGGCACCGACATCACCCTCGTCGGCCTCGACCGCAGCTACCTGCCCATCACCCGCTACGGCATCGAGCGCTCCGACGGCGTCACGGCCATCTCCGCCCACCTGCGCGAGCGCACCGAAGACGCCTTCCAGACCACGCGCCCTATCGAGGTCATCCGCAACTTCGTCAACTGCGACGTCTACGAGCGCCACCCCGACCTGATCGCCCAGCAACGCCCCCAATACGCCGCCCCCAACGCGCGCCTCCTCGTGCACCTGTCCAACTTCCGCCCCGTCAAACGCGTCCTCGACGTCGTCGAGACTTTTGCCCAGGTCGCCAAAGCCATGCCCGCCCGCCTGCTCATGATCGGCGACGGCCCCGACCGCTCCGCCGCCGAGTACCTCGCCATGCGCCACGGCGTCCTCGATCGCTGCCACTTCGTCGGCAAGCAGGACAACGTCAACGAGCTCCTCGCGCTCGCCGACCTCATGCTCATGCCGTCAGAAATGGAAAGCTTCGGCCTCGCCGCGCTCGAAGCCATGGCCTGCTGCGTGCCGCCCATCGCCACCCGCGTCGGCGGCGTGCCAGAGCTCATCGACGACGGCATCAACGGCTACCTGTTCCCGGTCGGCGACACCGACGGCATGGCCAAAGCCGCCATCCATCTCCTCTCCGACGCCGACCGCCTAGAGACCATGGCCAAAGCCGCCCGCCGCCACGCCAAACAACACTTCTGCTCCACCCGCATCATACCCCTCTACGAAGAGTTCTACAGCCAGATCCTGAACCAAGCTGCCCCAACCGCCTAGCGCCCGCCACTCCTCTCTCTTCACTCCTAACTCCTAACCCTTAACTCCTCGCCCACCCTTAACTCCACCGATACCCACCGCAACATCGTTCTCGCAATCGGTGTCCGAGTCCCTATGCTGGGGCAGACGTGCGTCTCGCCCACGCACCGGGAGAACACAACACATGAAGCACCCTCTGCTCAAGCCGGTCCTGCCGATGCTGATCCTGCCTTTTCTCGCGACCACGCCCGGGCTCGCCCAGCAGACAACCGGCACTGCCCACCCAGAGCAGCTGTCTGACCCGATCCAGACCGATCACTACGTCAAGCCGTCATCCGCGGCCCAGGCACCGCCAACAGCCCCTGCCTACCAGGACAGCTTCCCCGCTACGGCAACCGCTCCCACACCCGCGGCGCCTCCTCAATTGCTTTCCCGCGAGGCATCCGCCTCCACTCCAGGCACCACGGCCCCGCCCGCGTCTACCCCATACGTCCCCTACACCGCCGCGCCGGTGCAAACGGCAACCATCGAACGTCGCACGCCGGAAGGCAACGACGACGGCATCGTGCTCGCCGTACCCACGCGCCCGCACGAGCTCAACCGCGGCACCCTGCTCCACGCCCGCCTGCGCGAAGGCTTCAACACCGAACGCACCGCCGAAGGCGCCGTCTTCACCGCCGAGCTGACCGCCGACGCAGGCCACAGCGGCGAAGTGATGCTGCCCGCCGGCTCGCTCATCCGCGGCCACGTCACCTCCATCCACGGCGGCAAGCGCATCACCGGCGGCGCCGCCATGCACCTCCGGCCGGAAAGCATCTCGCTGCCCGACGGCACGCTCTACCGCCTCGACGCGCAAGTCACCGACCTGAACAGCACCCAGGACCTTCGCGTCAACGACGAAGGCACCATCGTCCTCCGCTCCCACCCCAAGGAGGCCGCCGCCGTCGTCGGTGGCGTAACGGCAACAGCCGCCGTCACAGGCGCAGTCATCGGCGGCGGCGTCGGTGCAGGCGTAGGCGCCATCGTCGGCGCCGGCGTCGCCACCGCCGTCTATCTCAAGCGCGAAGTGCAGGAAGTCATCCCCGCCGATACGGATGTGATTTTTGCGCTGAGTCAGCCGCTGGTGGTGACGCCGCGCTGAATGAAACGAAGTTCAGAGTTAAGAGTTAGGAGTGAAGTCAGCGTGGACAGCAGGGTGCCTGGGCCAAGAGCGCTACGTTCACTGCACGACTCCATCGCTTGGCAACGTGCGATGGAACTCGCCGAGTTGGTCTATGCTGTCACGCGCCACTTTCCGCGAGAAGAGCTCTTTGGCCTCACGTCCCAACTCCGGAGGGCGGCAGTCTCCGTCCCAAGCAACATCGCTGAAGGCCAAGGCAGACTTTCGAAGTTGGAGTTTACCCGCTTCCTCGGTATCGCACGCGGCTCCGTCCTTGAGGTGGAAACGCAGCTACTG
>CAXTRU010000100.1:5223-7788 GCA_964246665.1 uncultured Acidobacteriaceae bacterium | reverse complement strand
CAAAAGACCGACGAAGTCAGGCGCATCCTCAACGCAATCCTCTCCACGCTTCGACAACCGGACGCAAAGGCTTAAGCGCCCATCCGCCTCAGACTCCCAACTTCTACCTCTTAACTCTTAACTCCTAACTCTTAACTCTTAACTCTTAACTCCCTCTCCTACCGCATCACCTGACTCAACAACCTCCGCCAATTCTTCTGATTCCTCCGATAACTCTTCTTCAAGTCATCCAGAATCCGGCGAAAATCGTCGTTCTCACTCATGCCACGCCACGCCGGGTTGATGCTGAACCACGGATAGTTTTCGTTGCCAAGATAGATGGCGCGCCGCAGCCAGTGCAGCGCTTCGCTCTCATCGCCTTCCACGGCAAAGTACGTAGCCAGCCGATACGCCATCTCGCTATCAGCTTCCGCCGCACCCAGTACGTCCTCACGGATAAACTCCGCCGCACGCTTCCGGTCGCCGAGCTGCACGTAGCACATCGCGATCGTGGGGAACACAATGCGCACCGAAGGATCGTCGCGCACCACACCTTCCAGCGTCGCGATCGCCTTGGAAAGCTGCCCCAAACGCATCTGCTGATAGCCGCTTGAAATGCGCAGCAGCGGTTGCCGCGGTTCCAGCGTCAACCCTTTCTCGATCTCGTCGTCGGCAATCTCCAACTGATTCTGATATTGGTACACCCGCGCGCGATGGTTATAGATCACGGCGGCGTTCGTCGGATTCAACCGCAACGACTGGTTGAACTGCTCAAGCGCCTCGTTATACAGGCCGTCGATGCGCAACGTCAGCCCGGCCACAAGGTGCACGTTCCAGTCATTACCGGCATCCTGCAGCAGGTGCTCAATGCCATGGCGAGCACTCTCCTTCTCACCACGGGAAAGCAGCATGTACACCCGGTACAAATTTGCCTCAACCGAGGCCGTATCCCGCTCCAAAGCCTTGTCAAATGCCCGGCGCGCTTCCAGCACGTGCATCTGTCCGCCCAGGCCATGGCGCGCGTACTGCAGATGCGTGATGCCCAGCCCGGTCCACCCAGGCGCGAAGCCAGGATCATGCTCGGTCACCCGCTCAAACATGCGACGCGCACGCTCCAACTCATCACGGCTGCCGGTGCGGTTCATGAACGACGACAACAATGCACGCGCCTGCAGATATTCTTCGCTGGCAGCATCGCCCAGGGCCTGAGGTCGTGCTCCCTCTTTCACATTGCCTTGCAGCGCGCCAGCACCACGCAACTCCGCGAACACCTCGTCGCAAATCTCGGTTTGCACGCTGATCAGGTCGAACGTCTGCACACTGATCGACCCTCCCGTGCGCACACTTTCCCCCTTCACATCCAGCAGCTGCCAATTCAAATCGAAGCCGCTCTCCGAGCGCAGAAAACTGCCTGCCAGCACAAAGTCGACCAGCAGCTTGCGCCCCAACGAAAGCGGGTCCAGCTGCGTCGCGTTCACATTCATCAGCGAGCTCGATGGCCGCACCACAAGCGACGGCACCTTGGCCAGACGCGCACCCAACGCATCGGCCAGCGCCGCACCGTAAAACGGCGTCGCATCGCTTTTGCCGAGGTTCATAAATGGCAGCACCACAATGGTGGTCCGCCGATCGCCCGTCTCGTTCGGGCTGGAATCGCGAAAACGTTCCGCCAGCATCGACAGGATGCCGGTCGAGCGCTTTTCTTCTTCCGGCGTATGCAGGTCGAGGCGCTGTTGCGCAGCCATCGACGTCGCATTGCTGCCGGGCATCACGGCCACATCCAGGCGCAGCGAGTTCAGTACTGTTTTTAGACCCTCACGCACATCCGCAGCCGAGGCATACCGCTCCGAAGGCTGCTTCTCCAGGCAGCGATAGATCACACTCTCCAACTCGCTCGACACATCGGGCACCAGGTCCCGCAGGCTTGGTGGCGCGGCGAATTGGATCGCCCGGATGCTCTGCAGCTCCTGCGCATCCGGCTTGTGAAACGGATGCCTGCCGCTCACCAGCTCAAACAGCAGCACACCCAGCGCGAAGATATCGCTACGGACGCTGCTCTGCCCGGTCACAAACTGCTCCGGCGCCATGTACGCGATCGTGCCGCCACGTGCGGTGTAGGTGGCATCGGGCAGCGCAGCCGAAAGCGGCTCACCCGCAAACGCCGGATCGAAGTCCACCTGCTCGCGCTTCAACTGCCGCGCCAGACCAAAATCCAAAATCTTGATCAAGCCACCATCGGTGAGCATGACGTTAGCCGGCTTCAGATCGCGATGAAAGATGCCGAGGTTGTGCGCGGCCTGAAGACCATCGGCAACCTGCATGCCGCTCGATAGCGCCAGCTGCACACTGGCCGGGCCTTCCGCGATCACCTTATCCAGGCTCTTGCCCGGGATGTATTGCATGACGATGTAGGCTTCGTCGTCCTCTTCGCCAACCTCATAGATAGCGCAAACATTGGGATGATCGATAGCCGACGCCAGCCGTGCCTCGCGCAGTTGTGTGGCACGCATCTGTTCCGGCGTTTGCGCGCCGCGCTTCAGCAGCTTCAACACCACGGGCCGCTGCAGCAACGTATCGTTGGCCAGA
>CAXTRU010000100.1:0-5206 GCA_964246665.1 uncultured Acidobacteriaceae bacterium | reverse complement strand
CGATCTTGCGCAAAAACTCGTAATGGCGGATGACACGCCGCTTCATAGATGCATTATCTCAGCCCGCCACCCGTACCCGATGTAAGAATCTGCCGTGCCGCGCCTGCCCGGATCGTCTCGAAACGTTGCCCGTAAACAGTGGCATCCGGAACAGGCCCCGCGTGGAAAGGTTGCCGGCTGAAGGCAGCCTTTTCGCCACAAAGCAGCATCACAGCTTCTATTCGTGAGTTCGCGTACTATGGTCGGCCATCGGCCCTTACCATTCATGACCGGGACGGCATGCAAGCTACTATCCTGCTGATTGACGATAATGCGGTGCAGGCCGCAACACGACAGGCCATTCTTAAGCGAGCCGGTTTCTTCGTTATTGCTGTCCTTAGCCCCGAGCGCGCGCTGGAACAGTATCGCAACGAAGAATATCCCGCTCCGGTGGACCTCATCATCACAGACCACATCATGCCGGGCATGACGGGCGCAGAGTTCGTCAAGGCTGTCCGCAGCTTCGATCCCAAAGTGCCGGTGCTTGTCATCAGCGGCTTGCTGGAAGCTGAGGACGAATACCACGATCTCAGCGTCCATTTTCGCTTGAAGCCCGTGCTGCCCGACGACCTGCTCGCCAGCGTGCACCGGCTCATCGCGGATGCCAGCAAAGACAACGGCGACGCCGCGACGGACACAGCAGGAAGTGGCCCGGCTCTCGCCTGATCAAGGCGATCCCGTACGCTTTCCATCAGCCCATCGAATACCGCTCCTTCAGACCTTTCCCTCGCCATGAATCTGCGAGAATAGAGGGTGAAGGACGTGTCCGCGCATGCCGCATCCAATGCCCTCTTTCGGCAGTTTCTCGCTGCTCCTGGCGCTTGCCCTTAGCGTCTACACGGTCTTTGCCGGCGGTGTGTCCCTGTGGGCCATCGCGCACGGCCGCCAGCTGTCCGTGGCACCCGAACGCCTGCGCGAGACCGCTCGCCGTGCCGGCATCGCCAGCTTCATCGCGCTTTCCTGCGCCGCCTTCGCCCTCGTCTGGGCCTCCTTCACCAACAACTTTTCTGTCGACTACATCCTCCACCACACCAACCGCGCACTTCACCCTGCCTATAAGTTCTCCGCGCTTTGGTCCGGGCAGGAAGGCTCGCTGCTGCTGTGGGCCTGGCTGCTCGCCGCCTACGGCTTCGTGCTGCGGTTGCGCCACAAGGTCGACGTTACGCTTTCGGCGTATGCCTCGACCATCCTCGCCGGTATCCAGACCTTCTTCTGTACGCTGATCGTGTTTGCCGCGCCGCCGTTTGCCCTTGTGCCGGGCGGCGCTGTGCCGGCCGATGGCTTCGGCCTGAATCCGTTGCTGCAATACCCCGAGATGGTCATCCATCCGCCGATGCTGTACCTCGGCTATGTCGGCTTCTCGGTCCCCTTCGCGTTCGCACTCGGCGCGCTGATGATGCGCTACCCCGGCGAGAAATGGATCCACATCACCCGTCGCTGGACGATGGTGACCTGGCTCTTCCTCACCTGCGGCATCTGCCTCGGCATGCACTGGGCCTACGCCGTGCTTGGTTGGGGTGGGTACTGGGGCTGGGATCCCGTTGAAAACGCCAGCCTGATGCCGTGGCTCGCCGGCACGGCCTTTCTTCACTCGGTCATGATGCAGGAAAAGCGCGGCATGATGAAGGTCTGGAACGTCTGGCTGATCTTCGCCACGTTCCTCCTCTCCGTACTCGGCACACTGCTCACGCGCTCCGGCCTCGTCAGCTCCGTCCACGCCTTCGCGCAAAGCTCCATTGGGGACTGGTTTGTCGCCTTCCTCCTCATTGTCTTCTGCGTCTGCCTGTTCACCTTCTTCAAGCAGAAGGACCACCTCAAGTCGGAAAACAGGCTCGAGTCGCTCGTGTCGCGCGAGTCCAGCTTTCTCTTCAACAACCTCATCCTGCTCGCCAGCTGCTTCACCGTTCTTTGGGGCACACTCTTCCCCGTGCTCTCGGAGTACGTCCAGGGCAGCAAGGTCACCATGGGACCGCCGTTCTACAACCGCGTCATGGTGCCCATCGGCCTCGGCCTCATTCTGCTCACCGGGGTAGGCCCGCTGCTTGCATGGCGCTCTACCTCGCTGCGCGCCATTCGGCGCAACTTCGTTCTGCCCTGCACCGCCGTCCTGATCTCCGCGGCTGTGCTGATGATCGCGGGCATCCGTCCCTGGACCGAAGACGACGCGACCAGCTCTATCTACGCGCTCGTCTGCCTGTCGCTCTCCGTCGGGGTCCTCACCGCCATCACCGCTGAGTTTCTGCGCGGCGCCGGCGTTGTGCGCACCCAAACGGGGAAGAATCTCCTGAGCGCTGGCTTTTTGCTTACCCGCCGCAACACGCGCCGCTACGGCGGCTACCTCATCCACTTCGGCATCGTCGTCATGTTCATCGGCCTTGCCGGAGCCGCGTTCAACCAGTCTCGCGAAGTCGAGATGGGCTTCGGTGATTCGGTCTCCATCGGCTCCTACAAGATCGTCTGCAACAGCTTCTCGCAGGACACCAACGGCAACTACGACACGGACTACGCGCTGCTTGATCTCTACCACAACAACAAGCTCGTCACCCGCTTAACCCCCGAGCGCCGCGTCTACTTCCCCGATACCGACCACGCCCAGGCCTCCACCGTGGTCGCCATCCACAGCACGCTGGCCCGCGACCTGTATGTGGTCTTCGAAGGCCGCAACGCGCAGACCGATCGCCCCGACATCAAGGTCTTTCTCAATCCGCTCGTGAACTGGATTTGGATCGGCGTAGGCATCGTCATCTTCGGCACCGGGATCGCCCTCGCTCCCACGCTGAAGCCTGCCTCACAACGTGCGACCCTCCCCGCGCCCGCCTACAAGCTGTCACCCCGTCCGGAGCGCAGCGGCATCGAACGCCCCGTGGTCGCCATGTCGCCCACACACACCGAGGCCGGCCATGCCTAACCCTCATATCCCACTCCAACCAGGTCGGCTTCCTTCTCACCTCTCATCTCTCTTCTCTCCCACCTCGAAGCGCGTCGCCCAAGTCGCTCTTCTTCTCTTCGCGAGCCTCACCATGCTTGGCGCGGGCACACCCAGCACACGCTTTGACAAGCTGGGCCACAAGCTGATGTGCACCTGCAGCTGCGCCGAGATCCTCCTCGAGTGCAACCACATGGGTTGCCCGGACTCACCCAAGCTCATTGCCGACCTCCACGCCCAAATGGACGCGGGCAGCACCGACGGCAACATCCTTACCGAGTTCGCCGCGAAGTACGGTCCCACGGTGCTCGCCGCGCCCATCCGCGGCGGCTTCGACCTGGTCGCCTGGATCATCCCTTTCGCGGTCCTTGCCCTGGGCGGCATCGGCATCGTGTGGCTACTACGCCACTGGCGCGATCGCCATCACGCAGCCCTGGCCACTTCGGGCGGGTCGCTCCCCTTCGCGCCGCTCCACACCGACGATGTCCGGGACCGCATTCGGCGGGAAACGACGTACGAACCGTGAAGGTAGCTTTCGGTGCTCGGTGCTCAGTGCTAGGTGCTCAGTGCTCAGTGCTCGGTGCTCGGTGCTCGGTGCTCAGTCAGATTGGCACTTTCGCAACACAACCTCCAACCTCACTCGTCATGCCTTCCGCTGCCCAGCGTTCTTCGCAGCCTGAGGCTCGACTTCTTCTCCTGCGAAGCCGTCATCCTGAGCGCCGCGAAGGATCTCTGTATTCTGTCTGGGGCAGCCCACACCGCCTAACCAACAACTGACAACCGGCAACTGAGCACCTTTCATGACGCGACTCGAGCTCCTCCAACTGGTTGTCAGCCGCGCCCGCAGCCATGGTTTTGAGCTGCGCCGCTGGTACACCAGCAAGCTCGGTCTGCCGTGGATCTCCCCCGAAGCCGCGATCGCCTTGCTGGACACACAGCGTCGCTACTACGCGCTGATCTTCAGCCATGAGTTCGCCCAAACCTTCTGGAAACCCGGCACAGACATCACCTTCGACGTTCCGCCGCAAACTTTTCAGCGCACCATGCCCGACGGCAGCATTCGCACCATCCAGCGCAAGCCCTTCATCCGCCGGTCTGCGCGCCCAAACGCGTGGAAGTATCACCTTCGCCAGATGGCTCTAGCCGAGGAGCCGCTGCGCTACCTACGCAAGTACCTTCACATCGAAGAAGACCTGCTCACGGAGGCAGACGTGCCGGCGGAAGCGGCTCCTACCGCAAAGCCAGCAAAAAAACACACGCCACCACGCCCCCTGCCGACTGAGCTGCCGCAGTTTCTACAGCGGCCCTATCGCAGTTCCCGCGGCGACTAGAAGCCTTCGCTAGTTGTTGCCGGTCATCTCGCGCAGGGCCTTCTCGGCTGACTTGCGCACCTTGGGCACCGGATCGAGCGCCAGGCAGCGCTTGTAGGCTTTCTCGGCTTCATCCAGCTTGCCTAACTTTCTCGCCGCGTTGCCCAGCGCGAGCTGCGCGTCGGCATCGTCGGAGGCAAGGCTTACAGCATCTTTCGCCCGGTCATACGACCCCAGGAAGTTGCCATCGTTGAAGTAGAAACCCGCAACCTGCACATCTTCCTGTTCACGCTCTGACGGACTCTGGCGTGGCACAGGCGGCAGCTTGTGTCGCTTGCTTCGCGGGATCGCTGCCGGGTCGTTCGCGTCCGGATCACCCGGGTCATTGTGCGCCTTATCCCGGGACGAGGAAGAGCCGCTCGCATCGCCGCGATCTGAGGACGACGAAGACGAACTGCTGCTCGACGACGAACTCTCTCCCGAGCTTCCCGCATCCTGCAGCGGCGGTCCACTGGCCGCACCAGGAGCCGTCCCCGCCGGCGTCGCAGGCTGCGGTGCAGCTGGGCTGTCCGTCTCTCCCGGGTACGGAAAGCGCTTACCGGCCGACCCTTGGGGCGTGGGCGATGGCGGTGTAGCGTTCTGCGACCCGGGTGCTTGCGGTGCCGCTGGGCTATTTGTGTCCGGCGCAGGCGCACTCGCCGGCGCTGTCTCGCCGGGGTATGGAAAGCGTTGCGCGGCCGGCGCGGACGGCACGCCCGCCGCACACGTCATGTTCGGCACCAGGTTCCCTTGCGCATCGCGCACCGGCGGACACGAACTCGGCGCCGCCGGTTGCTGTGCCGGCACGCGACTGCCTAAGGCGAGCAGCAGACCGCCGCCGACCAGCCCGACTCGCCATCTGTTCCGAAACAGGTTCACGCTTCCATTAGAC
>CAXTRU010000099.1:690-10328 GCA_964246665.1 uncultured Acidobacteriaceae bacterium | reverse complement strand
GACGCCGGCCACGAAGAGGAAGACGATGACTGCCGCCCACACTGCCTTTGCTTTCCTGGCTCTCCTTGGCCCATCTGCGCTTACCGGTCACGGACAGCAGATGGGGACAAAACCGGCCGTGACCGTCGCTCCACCGCAGGCCACCGCGCCTGCAGAACCTGCGACCACCGCCCCGATCGCCGTACCCAAGGGAGGCGTCGATCCAGATTATGTGATCGGTCCGAGCGACACTCTGGAGGTCAACGTGTTCAACGAACCGAAGTTCTCTGGAAGTCTTCCGGTACGACCGGACGGTATGATCTCGATCGCATTGCTGGGTGACATTCCCGCAGCGGGATTTACGCCTATGCAATTGGGCGCTGAGATCGGCTCAAGGTTGAAGAAGCTGATTACCGATCCGTCGGTGACCGTATCCGTGCTGTCCATCAATAGCAAGCGCATTTACCTTGTGGGCGAGGTGGGCAAGGTCGGTCCGCTGCCCATGACGCCCGGAATGACGCCCCTGCAAGCGATCGCGACCGCCGGCGGCCCCGGACCCTACGCCAATACCAAGCGCATTTATATTCTGCGCACCGTGAGTGGGAAGCAGCAGAAGATCCCCTTCAACTATAAAAAGGCGCTCAAAGACGGCGATATGCAGGGTGTGAGCCTCATCTCAGGCGATACGATTGTGATCCCATGATGAAATTGACCCCATGTGTAGCGTTGGCCGCTTCCGCTTTAGCCCTTACGGGAGCGATCGCCGGCGCACAAGCCATTCCTGCAGACACAGGCACACCCACCCCTGGAGTCGGGTTCTCGCTTCCGCGTGTCGGAGGAACGCTGAGCTATGCGCTCAGCGCCTCGGAGCTTATCTCGATCGGGTTTTATAACAATAGCGGCGTAGCTTCGACGACGGACTTTTCAGGCGATCTTGCCTATGTTTCCCGGAGCCAAGATCATCCTTTTAGTGCCGTGTACTCGGGCGGCGTCCTCTTCGGCAACGACAATCAGCCCACCACGACTTTTCAGAACCTCTCCTTCTCGCAGGTGTTGAACACGAAACACTGGAACATCACCGTGGGCGACACGGTCAGCTATCTGCCGGAAAGCCCCGCGGTGGGTCTATCGGGCATACCGGGTGTCGGCGACCTCGGGGTCGATCCGATCTCGACCGTGATCGGCGAAACTCCGGGACTGGGCATCCTGACCACCTATGGACCGCGGGTAAGCAACTCTGCATCCGGCTCCGTCAGCCGTCTAGTAACGGGCCGTATCTCCATCCAAGGCAGCGGCAACTACTCCATCCAGCGTTTCATCGGCGACAATGCGGGGCTGGGCATCGATACGACTTCGGAAGGTGGATCGCTCGGCTTGAACTATCGGCTGTCCGCCAGGGACGCCTTCGCCGGCAGCTACAACTACACCAACTTTTCCATTTCGGGCACGCCGGGTTCCTTCTCGACCCAAGGGGCCACCTTCAGCTACTCGCGGCAGTGGAGCCCGCGGCTGAGCAGCAGCGTCTACGCTGGGCCGCAGATTTCGACGGGGAACGACAGCCCACTCTACAGTGGCGGCAGCTATACCTCCCTCGCTGCGGGCGCCGGCGTAAGCTATCTCACACCGAAAACGAGCTACACGCTCAGCTATAGCCGCGGCGTCAACAACGGCTCTGGTGTGGTTGCCGGGGCTTTGACGGACAGCGTTTCTCTCGCCGCGCACAGGCGATTTGGCCGGGTATGGGCAGTCTCAGGGGACGTTTCCTATGCGCGCAATACGACCCTGCCCATCTTCGACCTGTACACCTTCGATAGCAACGGGGTCGCCTTCAGCGGACAGGCGACCAGGGGCTTCGGTCGGTACTTTTCCGCCTATGCCAGTTACACGCTTGAGGACCAATCGACCTCTGGTTCCGGTATCGGAATCAATACGCCGAATGCCTTTAGCGGCCTGTACCAGGTTGTTGGACTTGGTGTCACCTTTTCTCCGCGAAACATCCTGCTCAACAAATAACGGGGTTCACCTATGATTGGACATCGACCGCTGGTTCCGGAAGACTATCTCGCCATTGTGAAGCGGCGCTGGTGGATCCTGCTGCTTCCGTTGTTGATCCTGCCGGTTGTGAGCTACTCCTTCAGCTACACAATCCCGCCCGAGTATCTTTCCCAGACCCTTGTGCTGGTGGAAGGGCAAAAGGTGCCGGAAGGCTATGTGAAACCCATTCTGGCGGAGGATCTCGATAGCCAGTTGGCAACCATGAAGGAACAGATCCTGAGCCGATCGCGCTTGCAGCCGATTCTGGAAAACTACAGTCTCTTCAGCAACCTGCACGGTGATATGGATTCACGCCTTGAGTTGATGCGTAAGGACATCGACATTAAGCCGATCCACTCTGAAATTGGGCGCGGGCTGCCGGGCTTTTTCATCTCGTTTAAGGCGAACGATCCACGTGTTGCGCAAGCAGTGTGCACCGAGATCACGTCCATGTTCACGAATCAGAATCTAAAAATTCGTGAGCAATCCGCCGAGGGAACAACCGAGTTCCTCAAGTCGCAGCTCGACAGTGCGAAAAGGAGCCTCGACGAACAGGACGCAAAGCTGGCGCAATTCCAGCAACGGAATATGGGCAAGCTGCCGGGTGAGGAAGAGGGCAACTCCAACATGCTGAGCAGCCTGAATACGCAGTTGGAAGCGGCGAATCAGGATTTGGCGCGCAAGGAACAGGATCGAAGCTACCTGCAAACGATGCTGGCGCAGGCCACGAATAACCCGATCACACCGCTGATTGGAAACACAGCACCCGCTCCGATCCCTCTGTCCAACCCAGCCCTGGAGGCTGAGCAGGCTGAACTGCAGACCTTACAAAATCAGGAATCGGACCTGTTGCAGCACTATACAAGCGACTACCCAGACGTCATTGCGGTTCGGCGGAGGATCGCAGACCTAAAAAAGAAAATGACGCAGCAGGCTTCGGCTCCCGCGCCAGCCAGAACGCCTGGATCGCCAGCGATGCCAAGAGAAAGCATCGCGGTGCAGCAGATGCGGGCTCAGTTACGTGCAGCTGACCTCGGGATCGACGAAAAGCGAAAAGAGCAGGGCGCGCTCCAAACGCAGATCCGCTCCTATCAGGAGCGGTTGCAGTCCACACCGGCTATCGAGCAGGAATACAAGCTGATCACGCGGGATCATGAACAGGCGCAAGCCTTCTACAACGATCTGCTCGGCAAAATGCACACGGCCACGATGTCCACCGATCTCGAGAAGGCGCAGGAAGGCGAGCACTTCCAGGTCATGGACGCAGCAAACCTTCCCGATCAGCCCTCATCTCCGAAGCGCAGCGTATTCGCGGCCAGCGGCGCCGGTTTCGGTCTCGCCCTTGGTTTGGCAATCGCGGGCCTGCTGGAGTACCGCGACACGACGCTGCGTTCGGAACGGGATGTCTGGGCTTTCACGAGCCTCCCGACTCTGGGTGTCATCCCCGTCTCAGATACTCCGGAGATGCGGGCGCGAACCGGATGGAAGCGTATCTTCGGTCTATTACGGCTTAGCAAGAAAAAGCAGTTGGTAGGCGCACACGGTTAAACCTTATGTATAAGCAGTTTTTTCATCTTGAAAGCGAGCCTTTCACGATCAATCCGGATCCGCGATTCCTGTGCATGATGCCGCACACGCGAGAAGCGCTCGCCTGCTTGCAGCATGGCATCGCCTCCCGCAAGGGCTTTATGGTCCTCACCGGCGAGGTAGGCACGGGAAAGACGACACTGCTGCGCCACACCCTGAATGCCCTTCACCGTACGCGCATCCACAGCGCCTTTATCTTCAATCCGCGACTCGATATTGTGGATTTTTTAGAATTTCTTTTGAGCGACTTCGGCCTGACACCCGTGAGCCGAAGTAAAGCCAGCATGATTATTCAACTGAATCGCTGGTTGATCGATCGCTACCGTGAAGGAGAGATTTGCGTCGTTGTTGTGGATGAAGCGCAGAACTGCTCGTTGGAGCTGCTCGAAGAGATACGTCTTCTTACCAATCTGGAGACCTCATCCCAGAAACTCGCGCAGATAATCCTTTCCGGTCAACCGGAGCTTGAAACCAAGCTGCGCCAAGCGAATGTACGGCAATTGAGACAGCGGATCGCGCTTTGGTGCCGCACAAAGACACTCACCCTGACGCAAACCGGCGAGTACATCGCGGGCCGGCTGCGCATTGCTGGGTCGACAGCCGAAATCTTTCTTCCTGATGCCGTCCAGCTCATTCATCGAGCGAGCCACGGCATTCCACGCATGATCAATCTTATTTGCGAAAATGCACTGATCTTCGCCTATGTCGATCAGTTTCGCCAGGTTCCGGCGAGCGTGGCCTATGCGGCGATACAAGATCTCAATCTAGGGGACGACACCTCCCTGTTGTATGATCCCGCTGCACCCGGGGGACAGCCCGTTTTCCCGGCAGACGACCTTCAGCTTCAGCCCACTCCCTCCTCCGGCCCGGCACCTGCTTCGGCCGAAGATCCGAAAAGGCATTCCTCATGAGCAAGATCTATGAAGCGCTTCTTCGCGCTGAACTGGAACGAACGGTCGCAACCGGAGACAATGCACCTGAAGCCTCCGCAGCCCAGGCTGTGCATACCCTGCTGAATCCAGAGATCCCTGAGATCTTTGTTACAGAGCAGGATCCACTCGGGCCGACATATGTTGAGCCGGCGCCGACCTCGAACGACGCGCTCGGCGAAATGCTTGCGCCGATCGATTTCTCCACGGTGCCCAAGCGAACCTGGTCGCCCAATTTGGAGTATCTGCCGGCTCTCCAGGATCGCGGATCGCACATCGAGCAATTTCGCAGCCTACGCTCGCACATCCTGGAAGCCAGGTACGCTGCCCCAATCAAATCTCTGCTGATCAGCAGTGGCTTGCCGGGCGAGGGCAAGAGCTTTGTGACAACGAATCTTGCGCTTTCATTTTCTCGACATAAAGCAAATCGGGTGTTACTGATCGACGGCGATATGCGGCGCAGCTCCGCGCACAAACTGCTGGGCGCGTCCCAGGAGCCAGGCCTTTCGAACTTCCTTTCCGGGAAGCATTCGCTGCTCGAAGTGATGCAGCGTTGCGACACATCCAACCACGCCAACACTCACCCTGGCCTCACTTCACTGACGTTCATCCCGGGTGGAAGCGATGCCGAAAACGCCGGGGATCTGGCAGCACACCCGCGCTTCCCTGAGCTGATTTCGTCGGCCAGTTCCTGGTTCGATTGGATCTTTGTCGACTCTTCCCCGGTCAATCTTGTTTCGGACGCAGTCAGCCTGGCGCGTGCCTGTAACGGGGTCATTCTCGTTGTTCGTGAGGGAGTCACTCGCTTCCAAACGGCCCAACAGGCGCAAGCACAGTTTAAGACCACGCCAGTCTTAGGTATCGTCCTCAACGCTGTACCCAAACTGCCCGTTAAAGGGGATTACTACGGCGGCTACGATGCCTATAAAACGGTAGCGTAGCCGGAGCTCTGCCGCAAGATGATCCGCTTTCTCAACGTTTACTATCCCACCCGAACCGTTGTGCTCCTGCTCAGCGAAGCGCTTCTGGTGAGCGGCTGCTTCCTGCTTGCGACAGTGGCCTTGCTTGGCCAGCTGAACGCCTCCATCGCGCTGAACTATGAGGAGGGCTATGCCAAGATCGCCGGCATCACCCTGGCCAGCATCATCTTCTCCTACTACTTCGACCTATACGAGCCTCAGATCGTATCCGCTCCCCTGGAAATCTATTTCCGCATTCTCCTCGTCCTGGCGTTCGATTGCTTTCTGCTTTCGGCTCTGATCAAGATTTACCCGCAGCTCGCGATCGATCGCTACGTGTATGCCGTGGCCTTTGTTTTGCTAACCCCGGCGTTGATCGGCTGGCGAAGATTTTATGACTGGGTCGTCGGGCACACCCTCTTTCGCGAACGCGTGTACGTCCTTGGCTCGGGGCCAACGGCCAACGCCATTGTCGAGTGCCTGCACACGCGCCGTGAGCTTGGGATGGAGGTGTTTGGGTGGCGCGACGTGCAAGGCCTGGACAAGCCAGCCCGTAAGAAGATGTGGATCGAGGAGCTCGAGGCCCTATCCGCCGCCAAGCCCCCGGTGCACCGCATCATCGTCGCTGTCGAAGACGCACGCGACGAGCTCCCCGTGCAGGAGCTGTTGAACCTGCGCTTTGCCGGCTTCACGGTCGAGCGAGCGAACGAACTGAACGAGAGGCTTTCGGGAAAGATTCAGCTGGACGGGCTACGCCCCAGCAATTTCCTGTACAGCGATGGCTTTCGGATCAATCGCTGGCAGCAGTTCACGCGTCAGCTCGTTTCCATGATCGTTGCCGGGATCGGGCTGCTGCTGTTTCTTCCTTTCTTCCCGCTTGTCGCTCTTCTCATCAAGCTCACGTCGCAAGGGCCGATCTTCTTCCGGCAGACCCGTGTCGGTATGGGCGGTCGCCCCTTCTACGTGTACAAGTTCCGATCCATGTTTACCGATGCAGAGGCGGGCGGCGCGAAATGGGCCACGAAGAATGATCCTCGGGTTACGAAATGGGGCATGATGATGCGCAAAACGCGCATCGATGAGATACCCCAGCTCTGGAATGTGCTGCGCGGGGACATGGGTTTCGTCGGCCCACGGCCTGAGCGGCCGGAATTTGTACCCATGCTTTCCGAGCACATGCCCTTCTACTACCTGCGGCACCTGATCCGTCCGGGCCTCACCGGCTGGGCCCAGGTCCGCTATGGCTACGGTGCCACGCTCGCGGAATCTCGAGAAAAGCTTGAATACGATCTCTATTACATCAAACATGCCTCGTTGGGCTTAGACATGTTGATCATGTTTGAGACGGTCAAGACGATCCTGCGTCGCCGTGGCGCCCAGTAGGCCTCGCGAACTGCGACGTCGCTGACCGTGCCAATTGAAAGCTTTGGCATGGTTCCGTATTACGCACTTTCCCGGCACTTGGCGCAACCAGTACCGGGCTTTTGCAAAGAGAAAGGCGAAGCTGGAAGTACCTGCTCTCCAGCCTCGCCTATCGCCAGCCGACTGCGCACCTTACCGCGAGGAAGCGCCCACCAAAGTCTTCGCGCTCTCTTCCAGGTACCAGGCTGTCGTCTTCTCAAGCCCTCCATGGAAGTCCTCTGCCGGGGTGTAGCCGAGTTCACGCCGCGCGCGGGAGATATCCGCTAGCGAGTGCGGGATGTCGCCGGGGCGAACGGAACCGTACTTGGGCGCATGCTTGAAATTCAAGATCTCGGCCAAGGCTGCATACAGGTCGTTTAGCGTGTGGCTGTGTCCAGTGCCCACGTTGTACACCCGCCCCGTCGCGAACTCAGCCGGCGCATGGCAAGCCTTCAAGTTGGCCTGCACCGCGTTCGCGACGAAGGTGAAGTCACGGCTTACGCTGCCGTCTCCGTTGATCGTCGGAACTTCGCCGGCCAGCATTTTGAAGATGAACTGTGCGATGACCCCGCTATAAGGTGAGTCGGCTGCCTGGCGCGGCCCGAAGATGTTGAAGTATCGCAGGCAGATACCCTGCATGCCGTACACACGGCAAAAGGCCTGGATGTAATGTTCACAGGCCAGCTTCTGCACCGCGTAGGGCGACAACGGTCGCGGGATCATCTCTTCGTGCTTGGCCTGACCTTCCTGATCTCCGTAGGCCGACGAGGAGGCGGCGTACACCACGCGCTTCACACCGGCATCGCGAGCAGCCATCAGCAGGTTCAGGGTGCCGTTCACGTTCGACTCATGGGATGTGAGCGGGTCTTTGACTGAGCGCGGCACGGAGGCGAGCGCGGCCTGGTGGAGCACATAGTCCACGCCCTCACAGGCAGCCCTCATGGCAGCGAGATCCTGCAAGTCGGCGATCTCGAAGGTTACAGACGACAGGATGTCCTCGATGTTCTCCATTCTCCCTGTCGAGAGATTGTCGATCCCCTGCACCGTGTGGCCTTGCTCAACGAGCGTGTGGGCCAGGGTCGATCCGATAAAGCCGGCCATTCCGGTGATGAGATAGCGCGCCATAGTAGTTCTCCGTGGTTGTTGCTTGCCGGCCATCGTACACCGGCCTTCGATCTTCTAGATCAACCTGTTTCGGCCGTAAGCACCATGCTACTTCCGTCCGTGCCCAATACCCCAAACGGCAGCCGAACCTGGCCCGCTGGACACAAGCATATGCCCCACCGAGGCAGCCGGATTCGGCGATCAAGGTGCAATAATGACAGCGTTATGCCCACAGCAACTATGCAAGCGTCATCTTCGGCCGTCTCCGCGCGTCTGGAGCGCCTCCAAAATCGGACAGCCCGTATCGGCGTCATTGGACTCGGCTATGTTGGCCTTCCCCTGTCCCTGCTGCTCTCGGACGCTGGTTTTCAGGTGACCGGCTTCGACATCGACCGCCGCAAGATCGACGACCTTGAAGCTGGCCGTTCGTACATCTTCCGCATCCCTGCGGAAGAGATTCAGCAGGCCCGATCTAAAGGCTTCAAGGCGACCGCTGAGTTCGCCGGCTTGTCCGACCAAGACGCCATCATCCTTTGCGTTCCGACGCCGCTGACCGGCCATCGCGAGCCCGACCTCAGCTACGTCGAAAATACAGCGCGCTCCGTCGCTCCCTGGCTTCAGCCCGGTCAACTTGTCGTGCTGGAAAGCACAACCTATCCCGGCACGACGGAAGACGTGCTGATCCCGATCCTTGAGGAGGGCAATCGCCACGGGCTGAAGACGCATACGAACGCTGACTCGCAAGAGGGCAATACGTTCTATGTGGCGTTCTCTCCGGAGCGCGAAGATCCAGGCAATACCGAGGTGGCTCGGCGCGACATCCCCAAGGTGGTGGGTGGCCACGACACGATGGCGACAGAGCTTGCCGCAACCTTGTACGAAGGGATCTTCACGCGCGCGGTACGGGTTTCAACGACCAAAGCCGCTGAGATGACCAAGCTGCTTGAAAACATCTACCGGTGCGTCAATATCGCGTTGGTCAACGAGCTCAAGGTGCTCTCGTTGCGGATGGGACTCGACATCTGGGAGGTGATCGATGCAGCTGCGACCAAGCCGTTCGGCTTCCATGCCTTCTATCCCGGTCCAGGACTCGGCGGCCACTGCATTCCGATCGATCCGTTCTACCTGTCCTGGAAAGCCAAGGAATATGACTTCAACACACGCTTCATTGAGCTTGCCGGCGAAGTCAACGAGGCGATGCCCGAGTTCGTCGTGCAGCAGGTCGCCCGCGCTCTGAACACGCAGAAGAAACCCTTGAACGGCTCAAAGATCCTGATGCTTGGGATGTCGTACAAGAAGAACATCGACGACCTACGCGAATCCCCATCGCTGACCATCATTGAACTGCTCCGGCATCAGGGGGCCGAAGTTCTGTATAACGACCCGTATCATCCCACGGTAGGTCGTGGCCGGCACTACAACCTCAACATGAGCTCCACGCCGCTCGAGGATCTCGGACAATACGACTGCGTCTTGATTGTCACAGACCATTCGGACTACGACTATGGGGCGATCGTGCGCGAGTCGAAGCTGGTGGTAGACAGCCGGAATGCGACCAAGGGTATATCTGCGCCCCATATCGTCCGCTGCTGAGCATCGCATCCAGAACAACGACAGCGGGACAGCTCAGCCAGAGACGCGGCAC
>CAXTRU010000099.1:0-680 GCA_964246665.1 uncultured Acidobacteriaceae bacterium | reverse complement strand
TTCCGCCCGCCCCGCCCCCCCCCAACAACAAACCCCACCGCGCCCCCGCCGTGGCGCCCCCGCTTCTCTTTCTGCTTGCAACTGGCTGGTGAGCTTTTTTCGTCTTCTGTCCCGATTTAAGCCAGAGGGTAACCAAAATTCGGCATATAGTACCGTAAATTTGCCCCGAAGGACCGTGCATCTACGCCCTCCGTGGGAAGCGGAACCCGGTAAGTCAACCCTACACTCAGTCCATCTCACCGCTGGGACTGAGAATGACACCCTCCTTCGCAACTCGCTCGATCGCTCTCCTTGGTACGTTTATCTGCGCCTCCGCCGTCGCTCAAACCCGCTTTTGCATCGGCGGGGATTTGGACCATATGTCGCAAACCCAAAAGACCGCGTGCAGTGCGAAGGTACAAGCGGTAAAAAACGCGGCCGCAGCCTTACACGCTCCGGGCGACTGGCACTTCATCGTCGTGTGTGGTGAGCAGGGCTGGAAGAGCTATGCGGAGTATGCCCAGGGTTCGCAGACCGACTTGTTGGACGCAGCGGCGGACACCAACCTCGATCAGCATGAGACGTTTCTGCGCGGAGATCGGCTGGACGTCATCAACATGCGCTCCCTGCAGCGCGTTGTGGCCCACGAGGTCGCTGGGATCGTCCTGCGCAGCAAGGACGAGTCGGCGATCAACCACCAG
>CAXTRU010000098.1:0-10337 GCA_964246665.1 uncultured Acidobacteriaceae bacterium | reverse complement strand
GGACGAGTGGCTGCAGGGCGAAACCGAAGGCCTTCCCAATCGCGAAGCCGCCTTTGAGGAGCTGCTGCTGCTCTACCTGGCCAACAATAACCCCGCTTTCAAGCCATTCCGCGAGCTCTTCGACGACACCGGCCTGCGGGAGACCACTGCCTACCGGGGTGTTACCAAGGAGCTGCCGAACTACTTCGCGACGCGCCCGCCGGTTGCGCCGGATATCGGCTCGCTGCTCGATGCCCTGGAAGCGCCCATGCGGGTCAGCCCCGACTCCCTCACCGCGCAGCTCGACTACATCCGCGAGCACTGGGACAAGTTCGTGGACGCCGACCTCAGGCAGATTCTGCTCGCGATCGACACGGTGAAGGAAGAAGATATCGCCCTCTGGATGCGCTTCAACCCGCCGGGTCCCGACAACCATCGCCACGGCGCGCCCGGCTTTGGCGGCGAGGGTTTTCGCGGTGATGAGTACATCGGCTATGAGGACGCGTATGAGACCGGTCCGGACGGTGTGCGCCGCCTAAAACCCGGACGCCAGTACGGTACCGACTACCAGGCACCCTTGAACGAGTACGAAGCCTTCTCCGTCGACCAGGCCTGGATGCCCACCGTCGTGATGATGGCCAAGAGCACCTACGTCTGGCTCGAGCAGCTGAGCCGCAAATACGGCCGGCACATCCACAAGCTCGAGATGATCCCCGACGAAGAGCTCAAGTTGCTCGCCGACCGCGGCATGACCGCGCTGTGGCTCATCGGCCTTTGGGAGCGCTCCGTCGCCAGTGCGCGCGTCAAGCACCTGCGCGGGCAGTCGGATGCGGTTGCCTCCGCCTACTCGCTCAAGGAGTACAACATCGCCGAAGACCTCGGCGGCAATGCGGGGTACCAGAACCTCCGCGAGCGCGCCGCGCGCTACGGCCTTCGTCTCGCGTCCGACATGGTGCCCAACCACATGGGCATCGACTCCCCCTGGGTCATCGAGCATCCGGACTGGTTCGTCTTTCGCTGGGAAAGCCCGTTTCCGGCCTACAGCTTCAACGGCCCCGATCTCAGCCCCGACAGCCGCGCCGAGATCAAGATCGACGACCACTACTACGACCAGACCGACGCCGCCGTCGCCTTTCGCATCCGCTTCAACGCCACCGGCGAGACTCGTTACATCTACCACGGCAACGACGGCACCACCTTCGCCTGGAACGACACCGCGCAGCTTGACTACTCCAAGGCCTACGTCCGCGAGCAGGTTATGCAGACCATCCTGCACGTCGCGCGCATGTTCCCTATCATCCGCTTCGACGCCGCCATGGTGCTCGCCAAGCGCCACGTGCAGCGCCTGTGGTTCCCCCTTCCCGGCGTCGGCGGCTCCATCCCGTCGCGCGCTGAAAATGCGATGACCGACGAAGAGTTCAACGCCATCATGCCGGCCGAGTTCTGGCGTGAGGTCGTCGACCGCGTCGCTGTCGAGGTCCCCGGCACGCTGCTCCTCGCGGAAGCTTTCTGGATGCTCGAAGGCTACTTCGTCCGCACACTCGGCATGCACCGCGTCTACAACTCGGCCTTCATGAACATGCTGCGCGACGAAGAAAATGCCAAGTATCGCAGCTACCTGAAAAAGACGATCGAGTTTGACCCCGACATCCTAAAGCGCTACGTCAATTTTATGTCCAACCCCGACGAGCGCACCACGATCGACCAGTTCGGCAGCGGAGACAAGTGCTTCGGCGTGGCCACGGTGATGAGCACCATGCCCGGCCTGCCCATGTTCGGCCACGGCCAGATTGAGGGCTACACCGAGCGCTACGGCATGGAGTTCAAGATGCCGCGCATGACCGAGTGGCCGGATGAAGATCTCGTGGCCCGGCACAATCGCGAGATCGCGCCGCTGCTCAAGAAGCGCGCCATCTTCGCCGAGTCTGCGAACTTCATCCTGTACGACTTCTGGACCGGCCTCGGCAGCGTCAACGAGAACGTCTTCGCCTACTCCAACCGCAACGGGGATGAGCGCTCCGTCGTGCTCTACAACAACAGCTTCGGCTCCACCAGCGGCACCATCAAGATCTCCGCCGCCGACATGAACAAGGAGAGCGGCGAGCTTCGCCAGCGTTCGCTCGCGGAAGGTCTCGCCCTGCCAGGCGAAGACAACGCCATCATGGCCTTCTACGACCATGCCCGCCAGCTGCACTATCTCCGCCGCGCCTCCGACCTGCGCAACGATGGTCTTTTCCTCGAGCTGCGCGGCTACCAGTACGCCGTTCTGCTCAACTGGCGCGACCTCCGCTCCACCGCAGAGCAGCCCTGGGATCAGCTGTGCGACGCGCTACGCGGCCAGGGCGTACCCAACCTCCATGAGGCCCTCAACAGGCTTCGCTTCCAGGCGGTGCACGCCGCGCTGCGGCAGATGCTCTGCCGCGAGCAGGTCGAAGCCTTCCAAACAGCGTCTGAAAACCTGCTGGCCAGCGGCGACTTCTCGGCTTCGAACTCCATTCCTGTTGAACTGTCATCTCGACCGGAGCGCAGTGCAGTGGAGAGATCTGCGTCTGATACCGCGCGTGTTGCCGACCGATCTTCTTCGGCGCAACACAGTCTCAACCGTCAGGGTCCCACCCCAGCTGCCACCACCATCGCCGCCGACGGTCAACCCGTCTCCCAACACGAAAACGCGCTCACCGAGGCCGGGCAGGATCCCGTCCTCAACAACTTCTTTGAGCGCGCCAACGAGTTGTATTGGCGCATCACCGAGGTGCTGTCGCCGGCAGAACTCGCCGAGTTCGCCCCTGACACCCAAAAAGGCGCAGCCGACTACAAGCGCGGGCTGGACCTGCTGACCAAAGCCGCCGTCGCGCTCCCCGGCGTAGCTCGCGGCTTCTCTGCCGCCTGGCCCATCGCTGTCCGGTCCATCATCCCCGGAGCCTCGGTCGGCATGGGCGTCGAGCGCACCTGGGCGCCGATCCTCGCATACCTGCTCTTCCACGCGCTGCCGGGCACGGCGGAGCCGCAGACGCTCTTCGACTCGCTCGACGTGCGCTCTGCACTCGCAGAAGCCTTCGCCGAACTCGGGCTGGGGGGCGAAGACTCCTGGCGCTACGCCGCGCGCGTTCGCCTGAACCTGGGCGGCCGCACACCGCTTGAGGCGCTGCACGCGCAGGCCTTCTGGGAAGACCCGGACATCCGTTGGCTGGCCGGCCTTAACGAAAGCGGCGGCACCACCTGGGTCAATAAGGAAAGCTTCGAAGAACTGCTCTGCTGGCTGCAGGTGCCGCAACTGCTGGGCATCGCGGGCCACCTGAACGGCGATGATGCCTACGAAACACCCGCCGCAGAGCTCGCGTCGCTGGAAGGCGCCCTCCGCGCCGAGTGCCAGCGCCTGGCCGACGCCGGCTACAGCCTGCGCAGGTATCTCGGCGACGAACTGGAAGCCGAACCCGAAACGGTGGACGGCGAAGTAATCGTCCACTAACAGTTGGCCCTCTGCTCAGCTGACCTCCCGGCGAATCGTCCCGTCGAGATCTCTAAGCTACCTGGGGTAATCCCGGGCCGCTCGACCGTGTGTGTCCAAAGATCACACCGTGATCTCTCGCAACGGCACCACCTTCAGCGCATCTGAAGCTGAATGGCTACCGACCCAAGCTACGCCCCGGCGTCCAGCCTGCAAGAAGGGGAGCGCGACCCCACCACGTCCGCCGACCCGAAGATCACGGACGCCACGGCGCCGCCCGCACCGTTCGTCGCCCGCCGCCGCGGCCTCAGCATCTGGGAACTCCTGAAACCGCACCAGGCCCAACTTTGGCTTGGCCTGGTCGCCATCGCGGGTGAAAGCTTTGCGGATGTGCTCGGCCCCTGGCCGCTCAAGATTGTCCTCGACAACGTGATCGGCCATCGGCAAAGCCACGGCTGGTTGATGCGCGTGATCCAACGCACGGCAGGCAGTACACCGCAGCGCATCCTGCTGTTCGCGTGTGTGGCCGTGCTCGTCATCGCGCTGCTGGACGCCGGGTGCACCTACGGGGAGAAATGGGTGACGACAACCGTAGGCCAATGGGTGACGCATGACCTGCGCCGCCGGCTCTACTCGCAGGTGCAGCGCCTATCGCTTGCCTACCACGACCAGTCCAAGACCGGCGACCTGATCAGCCGCGTCACCTCGGACATCGACTCTATCCAGACCTTTATCGTCTCCGGCCTGCTCAGCATCATCGTCGATGTTGCCACCATCGCCGGCATGATCGGCGTGCTGTTCTGGCTCAATTGGCGGCTGACGCTGATTGCCATGACGGTGGTCCCCGTTTTATTCGCCATCGTGTACACCTACACGCGCCGCGTCAAGAAATTCAGCCGGGAAGTGCGCCGACATGAAGGCAAGATGCTCTCTGTCGTGCAGGAGGTTCTCGGCTCCATCCGCGTGGTCAAAGCCTTTGCGCGCGAAAACTACGAGATTCATCGCCTGGAAGGCGAGAGCCTGGAGACCGTGGAAGCCGCACTGAAAGCGCGGCGGCTCAAGGCTCGCCTCGTCCCCGCGGTCAGCATCGTCACCGGCGTGGGCACCTGCCTCGTGCTCTACTTCGGCGGCACCAGCGCGCTTACGGCAGGCGTCACCGGCGGCACCATCACCGTTTTTCTCAGTTACATCAAGAGCATGTACAAGCCCATGCAGGACATCAGCAAGATCATGGACTCGTACTCCAAGGCGGATGTCGGCTATGAGCGCATTCGCGAGGTAATTGAGAGCGACGGCGAGATGCAGGATGCACCGGACGCCCGTACCGCGCCTAAGCTTCGCGGTGACGTTGAATTTGATCATGTCAGCTTCGGCTACACCGCTGAACGCAACATTCTTGAAAACATCAGCCTAAAAGTAGCGGCCGGCACCACGGTTGCGCTCGTTGGCCCAACCGGCTCCGGCAAGTCGACCCTTGTTAACCTGATCCCGCGCTTCTATGACGCGACCTCCGGTACCGTCCGTATCGACGCCATCGACGTGCGGCAGCTCAAACAAAAAAGTCTTCGCGACCAGATCAGCCTCGTGCTGCAAGACACCGTTCTTTTCTCAGGCTCCATCTGGGACAACATCGCGTACGGCCGTCCTGAAGCTACCTCGGCCGAGATCGTCGCGGCGGCCACCACGGCCAATGCGCTCGAGTTCATCGACAAGCTGCCGCAGAAGTTCGACACCCCCGTGGGTGAGCGCGGCATTACGCTCTCCGGCGGTCAGCGCCAGCGCATCGCCATTGCCCGGGCCATCATCCGCAACACGCCCATCCTCATCCTCGATGAACCGAGCTCCGGTCTCGATGCCGAAAGCGAGCACCTCGTCTTCGAAGCGCTCGACCGGCTGATGCAAGGCAAGACCTCCATCGTGATCGCGCATCGCCTGTCCACAATCCGCAACGCCAACTGCATCTACGTCATCCAGGACGGGCACGTGGCGGAATCGGGAACCCACGACGAGCTGATGCACCGCGAACACGGCGTGTATCGCCATCTGCATGATGTGCAGTTCAATGAGGCAGAGGCCGTCGTCGCCTAGGCCCTCACCCCTGGGAAGCGCACCCTGCCGCTCAACCCTACTGAGGCTCCAGAATCAGTTGCGCCGTGATCGATTCCGCGACTACTTCGGTGGGAGCCGGGGCAAGCACCACGCGGTCCCGTCCACTACGCTTGGCTTCATACAACGCCGCGTCCGCCCGTTGCAGCATGGCCTGAAAATCGTCGCTCGCGCCGTAGTAGGTTGCCGTTCCGATGCTGGCGGTCAATTGAAGCGCGTCGAACTCCGCAGTGGTGAAGCGTGTGTTGACGGCCTTAAAGGAAGGCACGTTGCGCCGCACGCGCTCCGCCACCAGCAGGGTGGCCTCCGCGGAGGCATTGGGCAGCAAAACCGCAAACTCCTCGCCACCCCAGCGGCACAACACATCGATGCCGCGAATGGAGTCCTGGATGCGCTCGACCGCCGCGCACAACACCTGGTCGCCCACATGGTGGCCATAGGTGTCGTTGATGCGCTTGAAGTGATCGAAATCCAGCATCAGCACAGAAAACGGCATGTTCAACCGAAGGCTACGCGACTGCTCACTCTCACACCAGTTCAGAAACACGCGACGGTTGTACACGCGGGTCAGCGGATCCGTGCTGGCCATGTGCTCCAGGTCCATGCTCAGCTTGGTCGTCGTTCGCCAGAAGAACGCAAAGGCCAGCCCGATGGCCGCAGCGAGGAAGATGATATCGGTGAACAGGTTGAAGCTTTCCGCGAAACGCGCGTCGGAAAGAAAGCCTGCAACGGCGCATCCCCCGCGCACCAGATTGGCCAGCGCCAGCAGCCGCAACACCGCGACCGTGCACCGGGCCGCAAGCCGGCCCTTGGCGCTGGTGCTCCGGGCGATCAGGCGTGAGGTCGTTTCCAACTGCGCCATCAGGGCGAGGCTGAGGAGCACTGCGGCTCCGCGCGACCCGAGAACATGACACCACTGCAGCACCGCGGCGACAACCTCAACGCCTAGCGCCGCGGTCCCAACAAGCGGCTGCTTCACGCCGGAGCCGATGAGGTAATGGTCCGCCCGGTAGCAGCAAACAAAGGCGAGCAGGACACAAAGATTCATCAAGGGCTCAAGCGCTGGAAAGACGCCGGTTCCCAAAGCAAAGCCCGCGCCCACGCCCCCCAACAGCAGCGAAGTTCCCATCCAGTTCAACCCTTTTAACAAAGGGTTACTGTCATGGATCAGCACCAAACCGGTGCCGCATCCAGCAAGCGTCAACGTGCTGAGTGTAAGAATCGCTTGCTGTGCGGTCATCGCGAAACCTTTATGGACCAGAACAGGCGGCACACCGCGGGGGTGGACAGACTGGGACGTAAACGCCTTGAAAAGTAAAGAGCTACCTGGGCAAGGCTATCGAAAAGATTCGTTCTTCTGCTATGGCGCAGAAGTTGCATCCGCGCGGGACGGGTGTAGCGATCTGCAACGAACGATAGCGCCGGCACCCCGGGGCGCGCTTCGTCTTTTGCCGACACACCGGTACCCGCGGTGTGCTCAGAGCGCCTTCAGCTCCGCTATGCGCTGTTCCACGATCTGCACAAACACCTCGCGCTCGGCATCGGGGAAGTTCCCGGCCCGAAAGGCGTCTTCAAGCTGCTGATGGCTCAGCTGCCCGAGCAGACCGCCCATCCAGCGCGCGTCGGCAAGGGGAATATCGTGGCCGATCCAATCGATCGCGGAACGACGCACCGTTTCGCCCAGCAAAACCGGACCCTGCCGCAACAGCAGGCCGGCCGGCAGCATGGGCGTTCCAAAACTCACGTCCTTTGCGGTCTTCTTGGTGATGAACTTTGAGTGCTCAAAGCTCTTCAGGTTGCCTTTGTCGGTATCGTGGTGCACATGTTCGTCGTTGGAGGCAAACGTCGCCCCAATGTCGGACACCAGCAAGATTTGGCGGTCATGCTTGTCGTCCTGGTACACGGCGTTGTTTACGTCTTTCAGGTCCCAATTATTCATCACGGCCATCATCACGCGCAGGCCGTTAAACTCCTTGCTGTCCTTGAACGGGTTGGCCTTCCACTCCCAAATGCCGATCTTTTTCTGCTCGCCCGGCTTGCGCTCAAAGCGCGCATCCGTGATCTGTTGCCCATGGATCAGGTCGCGGCCGCGCTTCATCCCAATGCCGTCGACGGTGGCGTGGGGCAGCACATAATCCTCGTTCACGAAGTAGCCGACAGCCCACAGCAGACGCGACGCCACCACCTCCGGCCTTGCTTCCGAGCCCAGCTTCACCCGCCACTTCTTGCCATCCGCATCGCGTGCGTCGAACTTCGGGTTGGTCCCGTTCCGGTCTTCGCTGATGAAGGTGAACGGTGGCTTGGGTTGATGTTCTGCACCGCCCCGCCCCAGGAAGAGATCTTTGTCCGCGATCGCACCAGGGTCTTCCCAGAGAACAGGGTGCTGAAGGCGGTCCGCCGGTACCGGCTCATCCTTGCCGTTGTCCCCGGACTTCGCCCTGTCCGCCTTACGCGGCGCAGCAGGCTGGTCCGGCGTGGCAACCGCTTGCTGAGGCGCAGCGGCGTGCGACAGGTCGATCCCAGACAGGAAAACCAAACACAAAAGAGTGTGCGTAGGGATACGGCGAAACATCTGGTCTCCAAAAGCCATCGTCAGATTTCACGGATTAGAAGTACATGCAGCCTACAACGGTTCCCCGTGTGCTGGAAAACATCTTCACCCGCCGCCTCCGCATCCTTTGTGCAGCAGATGCCGCCGTCAAGGAAAGGGCCACGTGAAACTGCTCGTCCAGCCGGAAGATGGCATTCAACCGATCGTCGACGCGCTCAACGGCGCCAAAAAATCCATACAGATTCTCATCTTTCGCTTTGACCGTGCCGAGATCGAGCGCGCCCTGGTCGATGCCGCCCATCGCGGTGTTTCCGTCACTGCGCTCATCGCCCATACCAACCGCGGCGGCGAAAAGTACCTGCGCCGCTTTGAAATGCGCCTGCTGGAACAGGGCATCACCGTCGCCCGCACCGCGGATGACCTGGTTCGCTACCACGGCAAGATGTTCATCGTGGACGGCAAAGAGCTCTACGTGCTCGCCTTCAACTACACGCATATGGACATCACGTTGAGCCGTTCGTTTGCCGCCGTCATCAAGGATCACGACGTGGTAAAGGAGGCCCAGCGGCTGTTTGAGTGCGACATGAAGCGCGTCCCCTATGTTTCCGACAACGAGCGCCTCCTCGTCAGCCCGGTCAATGCCCGGGAGCGATTGACGGAGTTCCTCAGCGGAGCAAAAAAGCAGCTACTGATTTATGAGATGAAGCTGTCTGACCCTGAATGTCTCCGTTTGCTGAACGACAAGATCAGCCAAGGTGTGGAGGTGCGCGTCATCTCGCGCGCGGCGATCAAGAATAGCAACCTGCCTGTACGGATCGCTCCCATGCGGCTGCATGTGCGCGGCATGGTGCGCGACGGCAAGGACGGCTTTTTAGGCAGCATGAGCATGCGCCGCCTGGAGCTTGGCGCTCGCCGCGAAGTCGGCGTCTTCTTCCACGAGGCAAAGGCTGTGAAGCAGATGGCCGCGGTCTTTGAGGCGGACTGGGCAGCCTCGACGCCCGCGATCGCCAGCGACCTGCTGAGCGCCGCCCTGGACGCCCCTGCCAAGAAAGTCGCCAAGGTGGTGGCCAAGAAGATCGCCGTGGGCGCGGTGGTGGAAGAGCTGCTGGACAAAATGATCGAGGAGCATCACGACCTGACCTTTGAGCCGGAACAGGTAGCCCAGACCGTTCGCGAAGCCTTCCGGGAAGAGGTGCATGAGGCCGTGGTACTTGCCCTACGCGAGGTGGTCATCGGTGCCAACGATGCCGCGGCCGAGCCGGCACATGACAAGGGCGAAACGCACCACTATGCCACGAAGAACCCGGATCACCGGCACAAGCACTGACGGCAGCCTGCCTGCAAAGGATCGCCGCCCCGGCTATAGACGAACGTGTCAACGTCCCTGTAAGTTCGTTCCCGGCTTGCACTCGCCTGCCTTTCAACGGGTGAGTGCGGCTGGCTAGGAGTTGGCATGTTGGGGTTTAACTTTGCGCTGGGGGAGTCGGTTGATCTTTTGCGTGACAGCGTGAAGCGTTTTGCGGAAAAGGAGATTGCGCCCGTTGCGGCAAAGATCGATCGCGACAACGCGTTTCCGAACGAGCTTTGGCCCAAGCTGGGGGCGCTCGGCCTGCTCGGCATCACGGTGGAAGAAGACTACGGCGGCTCCGATCTTGGCTATCTCGCCCACGTGGTGGCCATGGAAGAAATCTCTCGCGCGTCAGCCTCGGTGGGGCTTTCCTACGGCGCACACTCCAACCTGTGCGTGAACCAGATTCGCAAGAACGGCACGGTCGCGCAGAAGAAGAAATACCTCCCCAAGCTGGTTAGCGGCGAGCACATCGGTGCGCTTGCGATGTCAGAGACCGAGGCCGGCTCCGACGTAGTCTCCATGCGCTTGCGCGCGGAAAAGCGCGGCGACCGCTTCGTCCTGAACGGCAACAAGATGTGGATCACCAACGGCCCCGATGCGCATACGCTGATCGTTTACGCCAAGACAGACCCGGGCGCGGCCTCGCGTGGTATCACCGCCTTCATCGTTGAGCGCAGCTTTGCCGGCTGGACCTCCAGCCCCAAGTTGGACAAGCTGGGCATGCGCGGCAGCAACACCTGTGAGCTTGTCTTCGACAACTGCGAGGTGCCTGAAGAAAACGTCCTTGGCCGCGTCAACGGCGGTGCGCGCGTGCTCATGTCCGGGCTCGATTACGAGCGCCTGGTGCTGTGCGGCGGCCCGCTCGGCATCATGGCTGCCTGCCTCGACGCCGTGATCCCTTA
>CAXTRU010000097.1:0-10361 GCA_964246665.1 uncultured Acidobacteriaceae bacterium | reverse complement strand
GGTCTCAACCAACCTTGGGGCGCTGCAGCATGCCGCCGAGTGCCGTTGCTCCGCACCCGCGGACCTCGACTGGGGTGTGCAGCAACGGGACACTCACGCAGGTAAAGCAATGAGATCTAGGAGCCCTGGGCGGCTGGTGCCTGTTTGGGGACGCGCTTTGCAGAGACTTTGCGGACGGCGGTGGTGCCTTTGGCTGCGTCGGAGGTTTGCGATGCAGCGCGACTGTCGCCTGCCGCGGCAAACGAGATGCGCGACAGTTTGGCCGCGTGGTTTTCGAGCAGTTTCTCCAGTTGGCTGATCAGTTTGGCCGTCTGCATGGGCTTTACAAGCATTTTGTCCGCGCCCATATCCTGCCAGTCGTCGTCGGCGAGCGGATAGGCGGTGAGCAGGGCGACCGCGGGATGATACGAAGCCGTGCGTGCTGCCTGGATCACCTCTTTGCCGGCCGCATCCGACTCCATGCGCATGTCGGTGATGATCATCTCGTACTCATTTTTCTTGATGCGCAGCTTGCCTTCGCGGGCGGAGGTTGCGGTGTCGACGTCGAAGCCGGAGATTTCGAGCACGGCTTTCATCGTCAGCAAAACAGGGACTTCGTCATCGACGAGCAGAACGCGACGTTTGGGCAAGGATGCCTCCAGGAGATGTGCTGCGGCGGGGCTCGCGGCGTGCATGGCGCAGGGCGGCGCAGGGATGTCTCCATGTTCGCAGTTTGTCCCTGCCGTGTGCAAGCGGAGCCGAGCGGAGCTGAGGGCCGCTTTTTGATCTGGACTGAATCGGCGCAAATGCTATACTCGCGTGTGCCTTGTCCCGGATTGCCGAATCGCCGGGGCACCACAGATATCCAATAAGAGGTGGCCCCGGCCGGGCCACGGAGGCAAACTATCCCACCGTTTAACGACAAGCGTTCGCAAAAGTCTTTTATTCGTACCAACGACCGGATTCGTGCGCGCGAAGTGCGCGTGATCGATGAAACCGGCGCGCAGCTCGGCGTGATGGCGCCGTTTGAGGCTTTGCGGATCGCACGGGAGCGTTCGCTGGACCTGGTTGAAATTTCGCCCAACGCGGTTCCGCCAGTCTGCAAGATCCAGGACTACGGCAAGTTCCTGTACGAGAAGGACAAGAGCGAGCGCGCGGCGCGCAAGACGCAGAAGGTTATCGTCATCAAGGAAGTGAAGTTTTCCGTGACGGTGGACGAGCACGACTACCAGACCAAGAAGAATCAGGCCGTGCGCTTTCTGAGTGAGGGCGACAAGGTAAAGGCGAGCCTGCGCTTCAAGGGCCGGCAGATGGCGCATCGCGATCTGGGGTACAAGATCATCAATCGGCTGATTATGGATATCGGCGAGGTGGGCGTGGTGGAGTTTATGCCGCGCATGGAAGGCACCACGCTCCATGCCATCCTTGCACCGAACAAGAAGGCTGTCCCGGCGCAGCCAAAGGCTCCCAAGCCGGCGGCTCCAGTGGCGGAACAGCCAGTGGCGGTCGCGCCGGGAGCTTAGAGCTGATGAGCCTCGTCGACGACACGCGCAAGCTGCTGCAGGACCTGATCGCGCCGGAGTTGCGGGCGCTGCAGGTCCAGGTGTCTTCGCTTGAAAAGACAATGGACGCACGGTTCAGTGCCTCCGAGAAGGCCATGGACGCACGGTTCGGGTTCTTCGAAAAGACAGTGGACACGCAGTTCGATTCCTTCGAGAAAACAGTCGATGCGCGACTTGTATCACTCAGTGAGAAGCTTGACAGCCAGCGTGAAACGCTACAGGCGGAGACACGCGTGCTGTCGGCGACAGTTACGGCGCAGTTGGCCCTGATGACACGAACGCTGCAGGACATCGACGGCCGGCTGCGGCGCATGGAAGAGGACCGCAGGCCCGGGCCGGGCTCGGCACCTGCGAGTGCGCTTCCACCAGCAGCGGCCTAGATCGGCAGAGGTCTGATATATACTGACCTCTGCTGTCTAATCGTTGTTGCATCAGCAGGAAACCCATGCCAAAGTTGAAGACCCACACGGGCGCAGCGAAGCGCTTCAAGAAGACCGGTACCGGCAAGTTCAAGCGCGGCCAGTCCAAAATGCGCCACATCCTGACCTCCAAGGATTCGAAGACCAAGAGCAAGCTCGGCAAAATCGTGCTTGTGTCGGTTGCCGATACCCCCAAGGTCGCCCGCATGCTTCCGTACGCGTAAGGCGTACTAGAGCTTTCCTTGAGTTCTTAGGATCGAGCCGTTCCGGGGTACTGGAAACAGAACCGGACGAAGGGCCAGATGGCGTTGAGGCCCCTGGGTTCCTCCCACGAGGAGACCCACCGAGATTCCGAGTAGCACGCGTGTGAAGAGGTACTCTCTACCTCCAGCCGCGACCCCCTCGTGGGGTGTACAAGCAACGCACAAAAGGAGATCACGATGCCCCGTGTCAAACGGAGTACCAAGCGCAGCGATCGTCGCAAAAAGATTCTTAAGCGGGCGAGCGGTTACTTTCTCACAAAATCCAAGCTCTATCAGGCCGCGCAAGAGGCCGTCGAGCGCGGTCTCAAGTTTGCCTACATCGGACGCAAGCAGAAGAAGCGGCAATATCGCTCCCTCTGGATTGTCCGTATCGGCGCTGCCGCCAAGATGCACGGCATGAGCTATTCCATCTTTATCAGTGGCCTCAAGAAGGCCGGCGTCGGGCTTGACCGGAAGATCCTTGCCGATATCGCGGTGAATGATGCAGCAGGCTTTGCCGCCTTGGCGGAGCAGGCCAAGAGTGCTCACGCAGCGGGCGCCTCGCAGGCTGCCTAGCGTTCCGCATTCAGCAGAAGAAAGGGTGGCTGCGGCCCCCCTTTCTTTTTGCGGCTGACTGCTCGTGCCATTGAGACGCTGCAAGGGGTGAAGGTAGCTCGTCGAACACCAGAGAAGCGCGTGCGCGGCTAGACTTGCAGGCATGACTCGGTTTGTGCGCTGGTGTGCCGTATTTGGGCTAGGGACAGCGTTGGGGACTTCCGCGGCTGTGGGCCAGGTTGGAAGCGACGCTCCGCAGGTGGCCCTCACCTTTGACGACCTGCCGGCGCATGGACCCTTGCCGCCGGGAATGGCGCGACCCGCCGTGGTGGAGAGCATCCTTGCGACGCTGAAGCGGGAAGGGCTGCCGCCGGTGTATGGCTTTGTGAATGGCTTCCGCGTTGCGCGGTACCCGTATCAGATCCAGATCCTTCAAGCGTGGCATGCCGCCGGGGAGCCGCTGGGCAATCACACCTGGTCGCATCCGGAGCTGGACAAGCTGACGGCCGCGCAATATGAGCGCAACATCGCGCAGAATGAAGGCATCCTGAAGCGCGTGGATCCCAAGGGCGACTGGCACTGGTTTCGTTTCCCGTTCCTGGAGGAAGGCAACACGGTGGCGAAGCGGGAACAGGTGCGCACGTGGTTAGGGGCGCATGGATACCAGATCGCGGAAGTCTCCATGGACTTCCAGGATTACCTATGGAACGAGCCGTACGCGCGCTGCGTTACCAAGAAGGATGAGGGTGCCCTCCAGCAGCTGCATGACACGTATCTCGCCACAGCAGCCAAGGATGCCGAGGCCTACCGTGCACTGGCGAAAGAGCTGTATGGGCATGACGTGCCGTACGTGCTGCTGATGCACGTGGGCGCGTTCGATGCGCGCATGCTGCCTGAGCTGATTGCGCAGTTCCGTAAGCGCGGCTTTACGTTTGTGTCGCTGGAACAAGCGCTGGCCGATCCGGTGTACCGCGAGGATCCCAAGGTCGCAACGCCGGGAGGAACCACGTTCAACGAGATGGTGGCGACGCGGCGCAACGCAGGTGGGCCTGACGTCGAGGAGCCCGAGGCGATGCTGGAACACCTTTGTCGCTGAAGGCAGTTCGGCTGAAGGGCACGTGCAAAGCCTACGTTGATGCAACGCGAAGGCTGAGTGCCTAGCCTTGATGCCATCTAAGTAGTTACGGACGGCGTCGCTCCGGATCGGGCGTAAGAGCATCCTGGGCGCGGCGACTCCGCATCACAACGCACATTGCAAGAAGTAGTGCCTGCTGCGTGCGTGAACGGCTGGCGAGAAAGTTATGTTGCGGCCCGTGGCGTACCCGGTATGCCTGGCCCCCTTGAGACGACGCCGACGTCTCATGCTCCAACCCGGCGAAAGCTTTAGCCATTTGCAGTCCCCCTTTGTGAGGAGAGGCCATCGTATGTTCAAAGAGAAGTACTCATCTCCGTTATGCCCCGGTGAAAAGGTCACTGCGGATCAGTTGGAAACCGACCATGGAATCCTGTCTTTCCAACGCGCGATTGATCGCCTGAGCCGGCGTAAGTTTCTGGGCGGGCTTTCCGGCGCAACGGCGCTTGCGGTGACAGCCGGGTTCATCGAGATGCCGAAGCTTTCGGCGCAGGCCGCGGCCGCCCCCGCGATCCCCGATGTCCTTAACTTCGCTTTGAATCTGGAGTACCTGGAAGCGAACCTGTATTACTTCGTAACGACGGGAAATTCGCTGCCGACCACATATTCCGGCACGCCGACCGGTGCGGCCACGCTTCCCCCGGTGGCCCTGTATACAGCCGTAAAGGCAAATCCGCAGGTGTATGCGCTTGCGCAGGCATTGGCGCAGGATGAGTTGAATCACATCAACGATCTGCGCACCGCCATCACCTCGCTTGGCGGAACGCCGATCAATCAGCCGGCGTTGAATTACGCGGCCAAAGGTGTCGTAACCACAGTGGCGCAGTTCCTCGCGACGGCGCGTCAGTTCACCGCGTTGGGCAACAGTGCCTATGCGGGTGCGGCGCAGTTCCTGGTCAGCAACCCGGCCGTGCTCACGACGGCAGCGCAGATTCTTGGTGCCGAAGGCCAGCATCTTGGCTCGGTGAACTACCAGTGCATCGCGCAGGGTGTCACCGCTTCGTTCAGCACCACGCCCTCGTCCTATATCGACGAGCAGGATCAACCACCGAACCCGACACAGTACTTCACCGTGGCGTTGCCGGGCAATCCAGCGGGTCTGCCTGCCGGCGTTCCACCGTTCCGCACCACGTCGCAGGATCTGGGTGTCGTGTATGGCGTATCCACGCCTGCCACGTTGAATCCGCCCGCGGGTACCACCTCCGGTGGCTTCTTCCCGTCCGGCGTGAACGGCAACATCAAGTCAACCTAGTGCATGGCAGCGCGAGCGGACCGTGTGCCGACTCGATGAAACAGAACAGCCAATGTGCTTTCGTTCAGGAGGATTCCCGTGTCAAAGCTTTCCATTATGTCTTCTTCGCCCGTGCTTGAGGGTGGAGTGAAGGGCCAGGAGCAGCTCGTCGAAGAGGCGAGGCTCCTTGCAGAAAATCGTTCAGCTACGCGGATGAATCGCCGCCGCCTGCTGACCAACCTTGGCCTGGCCGCGGGTGCGGCGGGTGTGCTCGGCGCGACCGGTTGCAGCAACGATGGCACCGTCAGCATCCCCAGCCCAACGACCACCCCCACCGTGGTGGACGTGCTGAACTTTGCGTTGAACCTCGAGTACTTTGAGGCGACGCTTTACTCCTACCTCGTGACGGGCAGTGGCCTTTCTGCGGCAGATATGGGCACGAGCCCCGGCACCGTTACCGGCGGCGCCAAGGTGACGTTCCAATACAGCGCGATCCAGAACATTGCGACCAACCTGATGATGGAAGAGGTGCAGCACGTCGAGTTTCTGCGCACGGCCATCGCTCAAAACGGCGGCGCGCCGATCTCCATGCCGACGCTGAACCTGCAGCCCGCACCGGCGTTTGCCATCACCAATGATGCGACGTTTGTTTCCGTGGCGCGCACCATTGAGGCTGTGGGTGTGAGCGCCTACGAAGGTGCAACGCAGTTTTTGACCAGCGCACCTGCTGTGCTTACCTATGCCGCGTCGATCCATGACCTGGAAGCGCAGCACGAAGGTGCTCTGCGCCAGGCTTGCATTTACTTCCCCAGCGGCACAGCGGTGACTTCCGCCGCAGCAGATGCACTCGACATGCCGCCCACGGCAACGCAGATCTTCAACACCAGCAACACCACTGGGTTGAACCCTGTACGTACGGTCTCGCAGGTGCTGCAGATTGTGTATGCAACCCCGGGCACAACGGGTACCACCAAGGGCGGTTTCTTCCCGAACGGCCTCAACGGCAACATCTACATCTCGTAACGAAACCTCGCTACAGACGCCGCCGGTTCGCTGGCGGCGTTTGTTTTGCTTTGAACGTTGTTACACCTTGAGCCCAACGAGGCGCATTAGAGCGAGTCCGTTGCTTTGCTGCAGAACGCCGTCGCGCAGGGTGTAATCAAACAGCAGTTGATCCGCGGTGACCTGGTCTTCAAAGTGGGCATTACGCACGCCGCTGTGCGTTGTGGCGATCTCTGTGAGTGCGAGGTCATGTGTACTCAGCAACCCGATGGCGCCGGAGCGCAACAGTTCGTTGACCAGCCCGCGGGCGCCAAGCAGGCGATCGCTTGAGTTTGTGCCGGCAAGCACCTCATCGAGAAGAAACAGGACATTCGCATGCGTGTGCGCGGCTTCGGTGATGGCGCGCAACCGCAGGATCTCGGCATAAAAGCGTGACCTGCCGGCCTGCAGGGAATCGCTGACCTGGATGCTGGCCGCCAGCGTAAGCGGAGAAAGCCGCAAGGAGCGCGCGCATACGGGAGCACCTGCAAAGGCAAGCACCGCATTCACCCCGACCGCACGCAACAGCGTACTTTTGCCGCTCATGTTGGAGCCGCTGATCAGTAACAAACGCGTTCGGTCGTCGAGTGTGACATTGTTGCGCACGGCTTTTGACTGACCCAGCAGAGGATGCGCCATGCCCTGTGCTTCAAAGATTGAGGCCGCTTCGGTTAAGTGCGGGAATGGATGCTCGGGGTGCTCGAAGCTATAAGCGCTCAACGAAAGCAAGGCTTCGCCTTCGGCCATCGTGTCCAGCCATGTGCGTAGACCACGCCCGTGGCGGAGATGCCAGCGCTGCACAACGCTTGCGAGGTATACGCTGTAAGGCACGAAGAGATCGAGGATGCGGAGCAGATAATTGCTGCGCGCCTCGATCCATGTGGAAAGCACCGCGAGACGGGCGATGGCCTTGGACGCTTGCGACCCGGTCTGTGTGAGGCTGCTTCGCAGGGCCTGCAGGTGAGGCGTGGTGAACGACTCATGCTCAAAGGCGGCAAGGAGTGCACCGGCTGTACGAAGCGAGCGACTGACGCCGCCCACTTGCGCAAAGAGGGTTTGGAACGAACGCCGCAACCGAAACGTGATGGCGCGGTTGATGAGCGCCACCACCAGGATGGGCCAGGCCGTGTGCAAGGCACCGGCGACGCCTGCAGCGATGAGAAAGAGCGCCAACAGCACGGGTGCGAGCCAACGTGGCACAGGCGTCAGGCCGGCAACCGAAGCTGCGGCCCAGGACGTCAGCGTGGTCAGATCGAGTGTGGCGATCGCCGGTCCAGGTGCCCTGCTGGTGGCCTCGCGCAGGTGCAAACGTCCACGCAGATCGGCGACGGCGTTCTGCCGTGCGAGCACGTCCGGCACCGGTGCGGGCTGCAGCAGCCAAGCGGCGAGTTTGTCTTCCCCAAGCGAGGTGCGCGCCTCGCAGAGCAGTTCAAACACACTTGCCGGACCGAACAGGTCGAGGTCTGCCGCAAAGAGGCTTTGGTTTGTCTCGAGACGCGTTGGCCGTGGGCGCAGGCCGGCCCATCGCTCCTCAACCCGCGCAAGGGCGTGCTGATAGAAGGCGACGGCGCGCCTGGTCTCCGCCAGCTTGGCCAAGATGTGCCCGTGCGCGCGGGCAGCCAGAGCAAAGGCCACAAACGGCAGCAAAGCCCACCAGCGTGGCGGCACAAGCAGAACGATTAGCACGACCCCAAACAGCAGGCGCAGATAGCCCAGCTGGATGTGTCTTCGCTGCAGCGCGTTCTCTTCGTCCTGAAGTGTGCGCAGACGGTCGCGATAGACATCCATCGCAGAACCGGGCGAGGGGACTGGCGTGGTGAAAGGATCTTCGGTCAACGGTTCATGCCTGGCTGCACCTAGTCAGAGTATTGGATGTTTGCTGAGACGGTGCACGACAAGGCCGGCCTCTGAGGTGCAGCGAGGTGCTGCGTTCCGTCAACGGGATCGTGTGGGAACAGCGGCCCTCAACAGCTGTGTGGGTGCAGAGTGACCGAGGCGTGTTCTCGCCGAAATACGTGTAGTGCGGCGCATACACAGACCCGTTTTGGGACAGGGTAAAAGCAGGCACATCGGCTAAACTGGAACTATGCCCGCCACAGCCGAACCGCGGCTCGCCAACCCTGTGCCACCTGCCGCTGAACCTTTCGATCAGAACGGGGTCCCCTTTGAATCCTGGGGACGGTATCCCCTGTACAACGCCGATCTGCGGCACCTGCACTGGCAAGGGGACTTCCCGCGGACCATTCAGGGTGTCCACAACGGCGCGCTACCCGTGGGCATGGGCCGCAGCTACGGCGACGTTTGCCTGTTGAAGGACGGCACACTGCTGGAAACGACCGGCATGAACCGCCTGCTGGCCTTTGATCCTGAGACCGGCTTGCTGACTGCCGAGGCCGGCATCACACTGGCCCAGATTTTGGACTTCGCCGTGCCGCGCGGCTACTTTCTGCCGGTAACGCCTGGGACGAAATATGTGACCCTGGGCGGCGCGATCGCGAACGACATTCACGGCAAGAACCATCACATCGCGGGCACGTTCGGCAACCATGTGACGCAGTTTGAACTGGTGCGCTCCGACGGCACGCGGTTGCACTGCACGCCGTTGGAGAACCCGGATTTTTACTCCGCCACCATCGGCGGCATGGGGCTTACGGGCCTGATCACCTGGGCGCAGCTGCGCATGAAGCCGATCGTCAGCCGCAAGGTCGACTACCAGGGCATCCAGTTCCACGGCATCGATGAGTTTCTCGACCTGACGGAGAGATCGCAGCACATTGAGTACACCGTCAGCTGGGTGGATGTGACCTCGCAGGGCAAGAACTTCTGCCGCGGTATCTTTATGCAAGGCGACCACTCGCAGGTGCCCGCGCCGCTGAAGCCTTCGCCGGAGCCCAAGCTGGTGTTTCCGATGGAGCTGCCCGGCTGGGTGCTGAACTCGACCACCGTGGGCTTGTTCAATACGCTGTTCTTCAATAAGCAGATCAAGCGGAGCGTCACGGCGCTGCAGGACTATGAGCCGTTCTTTTATCCGCTGGATGCCGTGCTGAAGTGGAACAAGATGTACGGCAAGCGCGGACTGTTGCAGTTCCAGTACGCGATCCCGTGGGAGAACGCGCGCCAGGGCACAGTGACGATCCTGCGCGAGGTGGCGAAGTCTGGCCTGGCGAGTTTTCTTGCCGTGTTGAAGGCGTTTGGCGATGTGCCCTCACCCGGCATGATGAGCTTCCAAACGCCGGGCATCACGCTGGCGCTGGACTTCCCGATCAGGCCTGATGTGAGCTTTGCGTTGTTCGACCGCCTGGCCGAGATGACGTACGAGTTTGGCGGACGGCTTTACCCGGCCAAGGACGCGCGCATGACCGCGGGGCAGTACCAAGCCTTTTACCCGCAGTGGGAGCGCTTCGCGCGCTACAAGGATCCGGCCATTACGTCGAGCTTTTGGGAGCGCGTGGTGGGCGCGGAGGGCATGCGTCGTTGAGCCCCAACCCCATCCCGACCATCCCGGGACACAATGCCACCGCGGACCTCCCGCTGACCCTGGTGCGCGGCGGCGTGGCGGGTTCCGCGGCCGCAGCCCGTGGGGGTGTCCGCAAGCGCATCCTCGTGCTGGGCGCGACCTCCGGGATCGCCGAGGCAAGCATCCGCATCTGGGCTTCGCGCGGCGAAGATCTGTTCCTGATTGGGCGCAATGCGGACCGGCTGGCGGCCGTGGCGGCGGATGCGCGTGTCCGCGGCGCGGGCTACGTCGACACCGCCGTGGCCGACCTGGACCAGACCCACACGCATGCGGAGTTGCTGGCGCATGCGATCAATTCGCTCGGCGGGTTGGACATCGCGTACGTTGCTGTGGGTGTGTTGGGGGACCAGAGCAAAGCGGAGCGCAGTTTTCCGGAGGCCAGCCATATTCTGCACACCAACCTGGTTGCGCCGGCGAGTTTGCTGACGTGGCTGGCGAACTACTGCGTCCAGCGGCATGCGGGCGTGATGGCGGTGATCTCGTCCGTGGCTGGCGACCGCGGACGCAAGTCGAACTACCTCTATGGATCGTCCAAGGCGGGCCTTTCCGCTTTTCTCGGCGGCCTCCGCAACCGCGTCGACCGCGAGGGGGTCACCGTGCTGACCATCAAGCCGGGGCCAGTCAAAACGGCGATGACCGCGGGCATGAAGGGCAGTGAAAAATTCGCCGATCCGGCCAAGGTG
>CAXTRU010000096.1:9557-10415 GCA_964246665.1 uncultured Acidobacteriaceae bacterium | reverse complement strand
GCCTGGATGTATTTTAGGAGTATTCGCTCCTGAAATCAACGGAGCCTGGAGATTCTTGTGAACACGCTTCCCTTGCTCGCACCGGAGTACCGCGACGCCGCCGACGTCATTCCTGTCTTTGATTACGAAGTCCAACCCCTTGCTGAGATACGTGCGGCACTGGAGCAGGCGTATCGCATGAAGTACGGTCCTGCGGAATCCATCGCCAAGGAGGAAGTGTTTCTCCCTGGGATGGCCGGAGACCCACAGGTGCGCGCGCTTCTCTACCGCCCAAAGGATGTGCAAGGGCCGGTTCCCGGCATTCTGCACATCCATGGTGGCGGCTGGATCGCCGGCACAGCCGACATGATGGCCGCGTTCTGCGCGGATCTGTCCTCGCGGCACGGCGCTGTGGTGCTTTCGGTGGACTATCGCAGGGCCCCGGAGACCGTATTTCCCGGTTCGCACAATGATTGCTACGCCGCTTTGCAGTGGCTCCATACAAATGCAAGCGAGTTGGGTGTGGACCCAGCCCGCCTTGCGGTACTGGGCGACAGTGCAGGTGGGAACCTTTCGGCGGGAGTTGCCCTTCGCGCCAGGGATGAAGGCAAGATCGCCCTCAGAGCACAGTTCCTTCTGTATCCGGCACTTGATGACCGCACGGGCACCGATCAGGCACCGCTTACGAACCCATCGACGGGTGAGTTTGTTGTTACGCGCAAATACATGCGCCAGCTTCACCAGGCACGGCTCGGAACTGGCTCTTTGAGTGCGCAACAGAGGACCTATCTCGCCCCCACGCGCGCACTTGACCTTGCGAACGTGGCGCCGGCGTTTCTGGCGGTGGGCAGTGTCGACCTATTTTTGGACGAGGATTGC
>CAXTRU010000096.1:5564-9547 GCA_964246665.1 uncultured Acidobacteriaceae bacterium | reverse complement strand
AGTACGCGCTGCGCCTTTCCCGCGCTGGCGTCCCGGTGGAACTGCATGTTTATCGCGGGGTCTTTCACGCCTTCGACCTCATCCCCGGCAAGACGACCGACCGGTTCAACGCGGACCTGAACCATGCCATTCAGGCGTTTCTGACCTAGGCCATCTCGGAGCCGGCGTAACCGGGGAGTTCCCTCAAGTGGAATCCTTATCCGGTTCTACGGAGCTGCTCCCCCTCTCAACAGCGACGGCATGGGCCAACCAGCCCTGTCCTCTCGTCTTTGCCGAAGGCCACGACCGATCAGCGGCAGAACGCGGGAAGCCAACGCAGCACGCGCCCTCAGCAACGCGACCTTGCAGGTCGTTCGTTGTTCGCGCTTCCCAGAGAGCTTCCCGCAGCTGCAGCGGTTGGTTTGGGTCTCGCGACGCTGCGCCGGCTGAGTTTCCTGTGGAGCGGTTCGCTGGCATCCTAGTATGCGATGAGTGACGAGAACGTAGCTTCGCCGGCCCCCTCCCTTGCTGATGCCGCCTCCCCTGAACCGACCAAGCCGAAGATCGCGCTGCTCTTTCCTGGGCAGGGATCGCAATTTGTGGGCATGGGACGCGCGTTCTACGACAGCGTGCCCGCGGCCAAGGCGGTCTTTGACGAGGCCGACGAGGTGTTGGGTTTCCCCCTTTCGAGGCTGATCTTTGAAGGCCCGGAAGACGACCTGAAGCTGACCGAAAACACCCAGCCGGCGATCCTGACGGTGTCGGTAGCCGTGTGGCGGGCGTTGGAACCGGAGCTGGCCGGCCGCGGCGTCAAGGTGTGTTTTGCCGCTGGGCATTCCCTGGGGGAGTACAGCGCCCATGTGGCGGCGGGCACGTTTCGCTTTGCACATGCCGTGAAAACCGTGCGGGTGCGCGGGCAATTCATGCAGGCCGCGGTGCCCGTGGGCCAGGGCGCGATGGCGGCGATCCTGGGACTACCCTATGAGAAGGTGAACGATCTTTGCGCGCAGGTCTCTGACGAGTTGACGCCGCCGCCGCCCGAGGACCCGGCGGACCCGACAGAGCAGACCGCCGCCGCGCGCGAGGCCCTCACCGATCCCGACAATCCGGCGAGCACACCGACTGAGGCCGCTTCGCGGGTTTCGGCGGTCGTGTCACCGGCCAATATCAACTCGCCGGAACAGATTGTGATCTCCGGGGAGAAAGAAGCGGTGGAGCGCGCGGCGGCGCTGTGCAAGGAGGCCGGGGCCAAGCGAACCGTGATGCTGCCGGTCAGTGCGCCCTTCCACTGCGCGCTGATGCAGCCGGCCCAGGAAAATCTAGCCAATGCGCTGGAAAGCGTTGCCTTCGAGGATCCTCAGTTTGAGGTGATGTCGAATGTGGACGCACGCGGCATCAAGCGCGGGCCGGATGCCCGCGACACGCTGATCCGCCAGGTGACCGGCGCGGTGCGTTGGGTAGAGTGCATCGAGAACCTGCGCGAGTGCGGGGTCACACACTTTCTTGAGGTTGGCCCGGGGCGGGTATTGAGCGGCTTGAACCGGCAGATCGACCGGTCGCTGGTGACGGCGAACGTGGAAGATCCGGCTGGGCTGCAGAAAGTGCTTGAGCTGTTTGGCTGAGGGCTGCCTTGGCAGATTTACCGACTTCAGCGCGCGACGGCCATCCCGTTCAGTTGCGCGCTTGCGGCGAGCCAGCCGTTCCAGGCGTCCAGGGCGCGTTCGCACTGGATGCGGTGCCGCTCCTTCTTGTCGCGTATCCGGCGGCGCAGCTCTTCCTCAAGCGGCGGCAGCAGATCAAATGTGATGTTGGCCGGCTGGAAGCGCTTCCCTTCCGCGTGGGTGATGTAGTGTGTCAGGCTGCCGTGGGCGGTTTGTCTTGGAGCCGGCGCGGGCGTCTCGCCGTGGGCCAACGCGGCTGCAAAGCGCCCGGCTAGAAGCCCGCCGGCGATCGATTCGGTGTAGCCCTCCACCCCGGAGAGCTGACCGGCAATCAGGATCGACGGGTGCGCACGCAGCTGAAGTGCCTCTGAAAGCAAGCTGGGCGCGTGGATGTAGGTGTTGCGATGGATCTGCCCGTAGCGCAGGAACTTCGCGTTTTCCAGGCCGGGGATCAGGCGCAGAACGTGGGCCTGTTCGCCAAATTTCATGTGGTTTTGGAAGCCGACAAGGTTGTAGCTGTCCGCGCGCAGGGTCTCTTGGCGAAGCTGGACGGCGGCGTAGGGCCAGCGGCCGGTTTTAGGGTTGGTGAGCCCGGCGGGCTTCATGGGGCCGAAGCGCAGCGTATCGCGGCCGCGGCGGGCGAGCTCTTCGATGGGCAGACAGCCTTCGAAGTAGGAGACAGGAGTGAGGGGTGAGGGATTAGGGATTAGAGCTGCAGCGCCGCCGTCCCTGGAGGAACCATGGAGTTCCGCGGTCGCAGATCGCCCTAATCCCTGTTCCCTGCTCCCTGTTCCCTCGCACATCGGGATGTGCTCCCAGCTCTTCGGCTACACCCGCAACCCGGTGGTGAGCGCGTCGAGGAAGATCTCGTACTCTTCCTTCGTGAACGGGCAATTGATGTAGTCGGCGGTGCCGCGGTCCCAACGCGCGGCGAAGTAGACCTTGTCCATGTCCACGGTTGAGGCGTCGACGATGGGCGAGATGGAGTCGTAGAAGGCGAGGTGGTCGGCGCCGGTGAGGCGTTGCAGCTCCCCCGCCAGGGGCGAGCTGGTGAGCGGACCCGAGGCGAGGATGGTGATGGTGTCGGGGTCGTCTTCGTGGAGCGCGGTGACCTCTTCGCGGCGCACTTCGATATTGGGCTGGGCAGCGACCAGATCCGCAACACGACGACTGAACTCGGCACGGTCCACGGCGAGCGCGTGGCCTGCGGGCACGGCGGAGGCGTCGGCGGCCTGAAGGAGAAGAGAGCCGGCGCGACGTATCTCCTGCTTCAGCAGCCACGGCGCGGAGTGTTCGGTCTCGCTCTTCAGCGAGTTCGAGCAGACAAGTTCGGCGAAGTCATCGGTTTGGTGCGCCTCGGTGGAGCGTAGCGGGCGCATCTCGGAAAGAGTAACCTCGCAGCCGAGCGATGCGGCCTGCAGGGCGGCTTCAGGACCGGCGAGGCCGCCACCGATAACGTGGATTCGTTTCGCGAACTTGTTCACAATCTCAGGATAGGCGATCCATCCAGGGTACGTGTCGTATAGCAGTGTTGGCCGGGGATGAGAACCGCAATTGCCGACGTAGTGTCGCTCGCCGTTGGACGAGCCGTCCTCCTCAAACGCGGCCCGCGCACGGCGATGGAGCGTCCTCGCCAACTCGGGCTCTCAGCCAGTAAGACCCAGACGTTCCCGATACGCTGCCCGTGCCTGCTGCAGCTCCGCATGGTGCGTCTCTGCCCAGAGCCAAACAGAGCAAAACGCTGCGCCCAGGCTTTCGCCGAGCGGCGTCAGCGCATACTCGACCCGCGGTGGAACGACCGGATACACGGTCCGCTCCACGAAGCCGTCACTCTCCATCTGCCGTAGGGTCTGTGTCAGCATCTTCTGGCTGATGCCGTCGACCAGTTGCGCCAGGCGGCTGAAGCGGACGACGCCATGCTGTGCCAAAGCCTCCAGCAGGAGCAGCGTCCACTTGTCCGCCACGCGACCGATGATCTCTTCCACAAGACGATCGATCTCCGGCGAAGCACTGGCGCCGTCGGTCGACTGAAACCGAAGCGCGCTGCCACCTTTTTTCTGATGCAACGGCACGACTTTTGGCATTTCTAACCTCCAGGTTCGTCTCTGACCGGCGAGTGCCTACTTCCCAGCGGAGAGCGTCTCTCCTACAGTAACCGTAAAGGAGTACACGCATGAACATTCATGGCAAGAACACCATTCTCATCACGGGCGGCGGCTCAGGCATCGGTCGCGGGTTAGCTGAGGCTTTCCACAAGTTGGGCAATACGGTCATCATCGCAGGGCGGCGTACGTCGGTCCTCGACGAGGTGACGAAGAGCCATCCGGGCATGTCCTCTGAACA
>CAXTRU010000096.1:0-5548 GCA_964246665.1 uncultured Acidobacteriaceae bacterium | reverse complement strand
TGGACGTACAGGACACCGGCAAGCTCAAGGACTTCGCGGCCGAGATCACCGCAAAATATCCGGAGCTCAACGTACTGATTAACATGGCCGGCATCATGAAGCCGGAAAAGCTGAACGAAGCTGGCGATGCTGAGGTCATGGACGCCACCATCGCCACCAACTTCACGGCTCCCTTGCACCTCACGGCCGCTCTGCTTCCGCACCTCAAGCAACAGCCTGAGGCAACGGTCATGAACGTGACCTCGGGTTTGGCCTTCACTCCCCTTGCGCTCACCCCAACCTACTGTGCAACCAAGGCCGCCATTCACTCGTGGTCGCTGTCCCTGCGGTATCAACTTAAGGACACCCCGGTCCGTGTTCTTGAACTGGTGCCTCCCTACGTGCAAACCGAGTTGATGGGCGAGCGCCAGGCCAACGATCCACGCGCCATGCCGCTGGCAGACTTCATCGCCGAGGTGATGGACCTGCTCGCAACCCAGCCCGAAGCCAACGAGATCCTGGTCAAGCGGGTCCATCCCCTGCGCTTCGCGGGCGATCTCAACGCGGACAAGTTCAACAGCTTCTTCGACCAATTCAATGCGGCCATGGCTAGCCGTTAGAACAGGAGTACGGTGCGGCGGGCAGCCCCCGCCGCATCGACCGATCGTTGTTAGACACACCATTCATGAACACGCCCTTCCGAGGCACTCATTGAGAACGAACGCCTTCTTTGCGCAGGTCCGTGACATCTCGAGGATGCTCGGATCGCACCATGCGCGGAGCCGGGCCTCCCAAACCTGACGACCTACTTGATAGCTTTTCAAAGCGACCGCTGCACACAAGCTGCCGCCCAGTAATTTTCGAGCAGCGGCTTCGGACCAAGCCAACCTACGCACGAGGGCGCAAGCCGTCCATCAATAAATTCAGAACGCGGCACAGCTGCTCTTTATCGCTTGCCAGCCTCATGGCCAACACTGTCGCTGCGAGGCCGACCGTCAGATCGTCCTCTTGTACGTCCTCTCGGATGGAGCGGTCCGCAATGCCGGCCGCCAAAAATCGCGCGATCGAAGTCCTCATGCGCGAGCGCGTCTCTAACGAGGGTCCAGAGCGCGAAGTGAACGCGCTGCTCAGCGTCTCGCGCATTGCATGCTTGGTGGCCACGAACGCCACGTATCGGTCCATCCACATCCGTAGCGCCTGAAACGCGCAATGACTTTTTAGCAGATCTTCCGCATCCGCCATGAGCCCATCGAGCTCCGAAGCATAGACCGCCTCGACCAGAGCCTCACGTGTTCCGAAGTGCCGGTAGAGCGTACCGATCCCAACGTCTGCCCGCCGAGCAATGTCCTCAAGCGTGACAGCGTGGTTCTTCTTGGAAAACTGTTCGCGCGCCACCTCAACGATCCGTTGCCGGTTTCGAGCGGCATCGGCACGTAGAGCAGAGGACTTTGACAAACGGAGGGACCTCCGGATAGGATTCTCGCAGGCGGAGCCGCCTCCGCTTTAGATCTTACTTCAGGAGCAAAGCCATGACCCGTTCTACGCAAAACGTTCCCGCCCCAGGCGGCGCCTATTCCTTCTGCGGGCGCGAGATAGCGCGTATCGGCTACGGCGCGTTGCAACTGAGGAAGCTTGAGTCCGACCCGGCCAAGGCGGAGGCTATCCTGAGGCGTGCTCTCGAACTGGGCGTCAACCACATCGATACGGCCATGTTCTACGGCAATGGCTTTGTCAATCGATTGATTCGCAAGGTTGTTGCTGACACAGAGGGTGTCCTGGTTGCAAGCAAGGTCGGCGCAGATCCTGAGATCGGCGGACCCATCCCGATGCGGCTGGCTCAGCGCCCCGAACAGCTACGTGCGACCGTGGAAGAAAACCTGCTCACCCTAGGCATGGACCAGATTCCTCTAGTCAACCTTCGTAGGACGGATGTGGGGTCGGGTCTGCGAGCCGAGGGCGACCAGATCGTCAACATCGACGACCAAATGGCCGAGATGGTGGAGATGCGCAAGGAAGGCAAGATCGGGAACATTGGCCTAAGTGCGGTCAGCCTGGAAAATGTGGAACGTGTTCTTTCAGCCGGCATAGCATGCATTCAGAACGCCTACAGCCTCGTGAGTCGGGAGTGTGAAGGGATGCTTGCCTTGTGTCTCAAACATGAGATTGCTTGGGTACCCTTCTACCCCCTTGGCGGTACCATGCCTGGCTTGCCCAAGGTTACGGACCAGGCGAAAGTTATCGAAATCGCGGCCCAGCTCGGAGTTACGCCCTCGCAGCTTGGCCTTGCGTGGCTGCTGGAGCATGGTACAAACATCTTGCTTATCCCGGGTACGACCGACCTTGCTCACCTTGAGGAGAATGTAGCCGCTGGTTCTATCGTCCTTAGCCCGGAGTTGGCAAGCGAACTCAGCAAGCTGGACGTTCGTTCCAACGAAGTACCCTCGCGCTAAGAGGCAACAAGAAGGACACAAAGACATCGGCTCCTGACAAGCTATTGAAAGTTTTCCGTATCTGGCCATCTAGCTTGATTACCGATGTGTTTCTAACCACGCCGCGGACCAGTGGGAGTCTATAAGAGCGATTCTTAGAGTCGAACTGGACGTAAAACAAGCACCGCCATGCAGAAACCGTAGTTCTCATTCACGCGGTTGCACTTGATCTGACCTGTTGGGATCGTCAAATTGGGGCTCTGTCAGCCAGCCACAGCGTCATCGCGTTGACCTGCCAGGCATGGGCGATCAGCCAATCAGGATCGGGGAGTCGGTTTTACGTTGACCTGTGGCAATTGGTGCCCTGCGCACGCAAGCCTTCGAGATCAGGTGTTGGCAAGGGTGTGCAGGGCGTCGCCGCTGAGGCGCATGATGCGCCAGTCTTCCTGGGTTTTGCCGCCGATGCGCTCGTAAACAGCGATGGCCGGGGTGTTCCAGGTGAGGACGTCCCACTCGAGGCGCTCGCAGCCTTCGTTGACGGCGATGCGGGCGAGCTCGCGAAGGAGCGCTTTGCCGATGCCGTGGCCGCGCAGGTGCGGCGTGACGTAGAGGTCTTCCAGGCGGATGCCGTGGTGGCCGACCCAGGTGCTGTAGCTGGTGAAGTACAAGGCGAAGCCGGCGGGTTCGGGCGGGCTTTTTGGATCGATTTGCCAATCGGCGATAAGGGTGCGGAAGCGTGGTGGCGGGGTGGGTTGCAGGGGCGTTTGGCCGTCGGGCGCGAGGCCCCAGCCGTCGCGGAGGAGGTCGGCTTCGGTGGCTTTGACTTCGTGGAGGGCGCGCTCGTACTCGGCGAGTTCGCGGATGAAGCGGAGGATGGTTGCGGCGTCAGCGGGAGTGGCGGGGCGGATGTGCAGCATGCTGGCTGAGATTGTCGCAGCCACCAGCCACTAGCCACTAGCCACCGGCCACCAGCCACTAGCCACTAGCCACTAGCCACTAGCCACCAAAGACTACTTCGTCGTCTCCGGCTTGGCGGTGCTGGGCTTCAGCGGGATATCGAAGGCTTGCAGTTCCTTGTTGGTCGACGCCCAGCGGATTTTGCGGAGTTCCAGGGTCGCTTTCTCCAACACGGGGTCGTTGATGTCGCGGGTGTCGTAGAAGAGGTAGCCGGCGACGGTGGTGTGGGGTGCGACGGTGGTGGTCGTGAAGCCGAAGTCGGTTTGGTCTTCGGTGATGAGCTTGTCGATGCCGGGGTGGTGGATGGTGATGGACGGCAGCGGGGCGGGCAGCGGAATCTTGGTGCCGTCGGAGTACTTCTTGGAGAACTTGCGCCGTTCGAGGTCGTCGTCGTTGGCGGCATTTTCGGTGTAGTTGTCGCCGGCGATGAAGAGGATGCGGGTGTCGGCCAGCGAGAGGGGCTGCGCGGTGTCGTTGGTGACGATGACGCGGATGGGCAGAAAGCCGTGGTGGAAGTAGTCGAGGCGCGTGTCGGGGCGGGTTTCTTTCAGGTCGCCGGGGTCCGCCGCGATGGTGATGCCGTCGTGGGCGTCGCGCAGGGCGTAGTCCTTGGCGTTGCCGGTGGGGAGCGGCTTGCGTGGCTTGTCGCCGGCGTGGGCCGGCATGCAAAGGAGCGAAAGGGCCGCGAGCGGGAGCCAAGGATGCGTAAACCGGGGCATGGCTGAAGCGATTATGCTCTGGAGGATGTGTGCCGGGCAAAAGCGGGGAGCAGGCTGGTGCGGGGGAGACGTGCGCCCGTGATGTTCCTGTACAGCCTGTTGCTAGGCACGGGGTTGGCGGTGAGCGCGCCCTGGTGGGTGCTGCGCATGCTGACGACGCGGCGGTATCGCGATGGCCTGCGGGAGCGCCTGGGCATGGTGCCGGCCCGCATGCGCGGCGTGGCCAAGGGGCAGCAGGTTGTATGGCTGCACGCGGTGAGCGTGGGCGAGGTGCTGGCCGCGACGCGCCTGGTAGCGGAGTTGGAGAGGCGGCTGAACGAGGCTTCGGGGGGCGGGACGTGGCGCGTGGTGGTGTCCACGACGACGCAGACCGGGCAGGCCCTGGCGCGCGAGCGCTTCGGGGCGGAGCGGGTATTCTGGTTCCCGCTGGACTTTGCCTGGGCGGTGCGGGCGTGGATGCGGGCGCTGCGGCCGCGGATGGTGGTGCTGGTAGAGAGCGAGCTGTGGCCGAGGCTGCTAGCTGAGTGCGCTCGCCAGGGCATCCCCGTGGCGGTGGTGAATGCGCGCATGAGCGACCGGTCGTTCCGGCGGGCGACGCGGGTGAGCCGTTTGTGGCGGCGGGTGTTGCGCCTGGCGACGATATTTCTGGCCCAGGGCGAGGAGACAGCTGGGCGCTTGCAGTCGCTGGGCGTCGCGAGCGACCGCGTGCAGGTGACCGGCAACCTGAAGTACGACCTGGAGCCGCGCGAGACGGAGCTCCGGACTGCATTGCGTCCGCTGCTGGATCGGCGCGTGCTGGTGGTGGCTGGCAGTTTGTTAGCGCCGGAAGAAAGCCTCTTGCTGGAGCGATGGGCAGCGGTACGGGGCCGTGTGCCGGAGGTGATTTTGTTGCTGGCGCCGCGGCATCCGGAGCGCTTTGAGGCTGTAGCCAGGATGGTGCCTGCCGGCCACGTGCTGTATCGCGCCAGCGAGTTGCGGGAGCGTGTGGCAGCCGGGATGAAGCGGCTGGACCCAGGGGCCGTGGTGTTGCTGAACACGGTGGGCGATTTGGCGTCGATCTACGGGCTAGCGGACGTGGCCTTTGTGGGCGGCAGCCTGGCACGCAAAGGGGGGCACAACCCGCTGGAGCCGGCGCGGTTTGGTGTTCCGGTTGTGATGGGACCCTCGTTTGAGAACTTCCGCGAGATGGTGACGGAGATGCAGGCTGTCCAGGGCATTCGGATTGTGCACAGCGCCGAGGAGCTAGGCGCCACCCTGCTGCATCTACTGACCAACCGCGTAGAAGCCGATGAGCTGGGACAGCGGGGCTTGCAGGTGTTCCAGCGGAGGAGCGGGGCTACGGGGCGCACGGTTGAGATTCTGATGAAGCTGCTCGCGGTTGAAACGGCCGGGGTTGCCGGGGAGGGACGGCCATGAGCGCTCGCCGGCCATGGGCGTGGCCGCTGGTTCCGGCGTATGGCGCGG
>CAXTRU010000095.1:0-10432 GCA_964246665.1 uncultured Acidobacteriaceae bacterium | reverse complement strand
GGGTTGGGCCGTCGACACCGGAATCACCTCGAACTACACGAGCTCCAACGGTGGCACCCAGCAGCACAACGCGGTGTACAGCTCCACGGCCGGTTCCACGCTGACCTGCCCTGTGGTCACCTTCGGACCTGCGCTCTACTATGTGTGGTCAGCCTGCGACACGCAGTCGGGTACGCATAGCATCACCATCGACGGCGTGTCCCCATCGAACGATGCAACACTCCCGAACGGCGGGCTGAACGGCAGCTCTATCCAAACCCAAAACGGTAACCATTGCGCCCTGAAGCTTGCGCGGTACCCCGTCGCAGCCGGGACGCACACGGTTGTCATCACGATCGGGTCTGGGCAGGCCGAGCCCGTGTGGTTCGGCTCTCCGGGCTATCAGCCGAACGTTGCTGGCTATGCGGTCGCCCCGCCCTACGTTCTCGCCGCCAGCACTCTTCCCGCCCGGTCAAACTCCTCGTCGCCGAACATCACAACGGGGATCGCCGCGACCTTTGACACCCTAACGCGCCAGGCGGTGGCTATCTTGCAGGGTGATGGGCTCAACGTGCAGCTCGTGCCTCTCGGTGTTGGCAGCGGGGCCATCGTCAACAACACCACGGACTTCGACGGTGGCCAGGTTGGCAATACGACCTGCCCTGTCACCAACGCTGAGCCATTGCACCCCGGTAACTGCGGCCACGAGCACATGTTTGAAGCGGAAATGCAGTTCATTTCCCCCGTGATTCGTGCGCCGGCCATCGGGCATTTGGTGACCGTCACAAGCGGTTCTATGGGTGTAGGCGCATTGCCGGGAGCCGGATCGAACGCCTCGGCCTCCTTCATGGCTGGCGCCCCGCTGACGGACAACGCCTTTTCTGTGATCCTCAACGTTGGTTCTGGCGCGACAGCGAACAGCCAGCAAGCGGCGGTGACTTTTGGCCGCCCCTACGCACCGCACTGGACACCCTTCGGCTATACGACTACGCGCGCGGTGTGTCATGCCACCGGAGCAAATCAAGCCGGCGCAGCAGCCGTCGGCGGCGGGGTATGGATCGCGGTTAGCCCTTCGACTGCCTACATCGTGTCCGGCGGCACCGCACTCTCAGCCGGGACCTACGACTTCGACATCACCTGCAGCCAGTAAGTGACCCCTATGCGCAAATTTCTACTTTTGTTCCTACTGCTCGTGTGGTGTCTAGCCTCACACGCTCAAACCACCGTGATCGTTGGCACCCTGCCGTCCTACAGCACCGGCACGTACACGCTTCAGGGCAACGGGCAAAACCTGAGCGGCTCCATCTCCTCCACGGGCGTTCTGTCCAAGCAGGTGCCCAGCTTCGGCTCTTACCTTCTATCCATCACAGCGGCGAGTGGGTCTGCTTTGTATCCCCTCAACCTAACTGTCAATACGTTGGGTTCGCCCTTCCTCAACATCACCCAGCAACTTAGCTTGGCGGCGCTGCAGGCGAGCGCGCCCGCGAGCGGTACTTCAGGCACGACTACAGCGGGCGTGACTTCAATCGCCATCGGATCGGTGTCGACCTCGGGAACAACGGGATCAGTGACCAATTCTGGAACGGCGGCGAATCCTGTGTGGAATTTCGTCTTTCCTGCACAGGGTCAATCCCAAAGCGCAGGAAGTTCGACCAATCCAACTGGCGCGGCGTCTCTTAGCACGTTGACAGTTTCCGGCTCGACAGCAGAGCAGAGCAGCAACAACTGCTCGTTTTACGCGGCTGCATCGCAGCTTGGCATCGGGACCTGCACGCCTAACAAGCTCGGACAGACGGGGCTGGGCGGATCGAACCTGATGGTCCAAGGCGCAAACAATGCACGCGTAATGATGGTTGCCGCCGGGCAAGCGGAGATGCATTGGTGGAATACGAATGTTGGAACGAACCTGGCAGAGTGGAGCGCGTTTGTTGATGCGAGCGGCAATTGGAATCTGTGGGCAAACTCTGACAACTTCCAGCTGCATAATGTAGCCATCACTTGCGCTCACACGGGCGTCTGCACGTTGCCAAACTCCAACCTATCAAGCGCGGCCGCTCCTTCGGCCTCGCTGGTCGTACAGCGCTCTGGATCTGCGGCGCAAACAATCACATCGGCAGGTCAGAAGCTGCTCTTCGATACGGTCGTTACCGACTCTGCGAATGGCTGGAGTGCGGCGAACAACACCTACACGATCCCCACGACAGGAACCTACCTCATAACATCTTCCTACTCGTGGCCGAATAACACGACTGCCGGGATTAACTACGGTCAGTCGGTCGACACTGCCATACAGAGCTCTTCAGCGTTGCGTTGGTTCACCACAGAGGCAGCCCCAAACTCTGCTGCGGCCCGTCAAGGTTCAATCAATACCAGAATTGCCCACTTTGCCGCTGGCACAGTGCTGCTCATGTTTGCCACCGTTGATTACACCTCCGGGCTACCGGCTGGGCAGGCCGAGCTAGATATTGCTCTGCTTAACACCCAATAATCGGGAATATCTCATCGCAGCCAATCCCAGGCGTACGCGCAACTCCGCTTTTTTGCTTTAGAAGGAAATTTCATGTCCGTCATAGGCTCGTTCAACGGGCAAAGCATCCTTGCGCTTCCATCTCGCCCAGGCCTGCGGCAGATCAACCTGATCAAGAATGATACGGTCCCCAGCAACACGTCCCCTTTCACCCGCACGACGCAGGTGCTGCAGTGGCCTGGTGGCGACTGGTGGGCGGCGGAGCTGACGATGCCCCAACTGCAGCGTACCGACGCGCGTACCTGGTCGGCGTTTCTGGGCGAGTGCCGCGGATCGCTGAACTGCTTTTACGTCGGCGATCCGTTGCGGCAAAGCCCGGCCGGCGTCGCGAAAGGCATTCCGGTGGTCGCGGGCCTGAACGCCGGCATGAGCAACCAACTGCTGACACGCGGATGGAAGCCGAATGTCTTCCGCCAGCTGCTGCCCGGCGATCTGCTGCAGATCGGCTACCGGCTGCATGAAGTGCTGGACCAGGTGGACTCCGACGCCGGCGGCAACGCCACGGTCCAGATCTGGCCGTCGATCCGCGAGGCCGCAACCGATGGCGAGGCGATCACGCTGAAGAAGCCGGCCGGCCTTTTCCGCCTGGCACGCAACCAGCGCAACGTGATGACGGACTACACCCGGCTGAGTGCCGTCAGCGGCTTGCAGCTGGTGGAGGCGCGCTGATGCGGAATCTGGACGCACCGATGGTCACGGCCATCAAGAGCGGTCTGGTGATCCCGGCCTTCCTGGGCGTGATCGGCTTCCGCAGCACGACGCAGCACGTCTGGACGGGCGTCGGCCCGCTGCCCTATGCCGGCAACACCTATCTCGGCCTGGGCTCGCTGGTGGGCGTGGGCTCGATCAAAGAGGGCATCGACATCCGCGCGGACGGGACAAGCGTCTCGCTCAGCGGTATCGACGCGAGCTGGTACGACGAGTGCATGGCCGACATCCTGATCGGCGCGCCGGCCTCGATCAGCTTTGGCGTCATGGGCGGTGGGCAGCTGCTGAGCTGCTACCAGCTCTTCGCCGGCCAGGTCGACCAGCCTAGTGTGTCCACCGGACCGGATGACATCACGATCTCGCTCGCACTCGAGAACAAGATGGTGAACCTGCAGCGGCCGAACAGTCGACGCTACACCAGCGCCGACCAACGCATGCTCTTTCCGAATGATTGCGGCTTCGGCTGGGTCGAGATCCTGAACGATGTAGCGCTCGTGTGGGGAGGCTAAGCCATGAAGCGTCTTCCGAACTGGGATACCAAGCTGCTGCCCGAGTTCGTGGTGCAGCGGCGCAAAATGCCCTTTGCCTGGGGGGCGAACGACTGCTGCATCCTGGCAGCCGACGCGGTGAAAGCGATCACGGGCGTCGACATCGCCGCGGACTTTCGCGGTCGATACACGGACGAGGCCGAAGCGTTTGCACTGATCAAGAAGCTCACGGGCGGGTCCACCGTTGCCGATGCGGCCGTGTACTGCGCCGGCAAGTTTGGCCTCACCGAGTACGAGTTCCCGCTGCTGGCCAAGCGCGGCGATGTGGTTGTGCTCGAGGACGCCGGGCGGCTGATCGCCGGCTTTGTGCACATGGACGGCCGGCACATCGCGTCAGTCGGCGAGACCGGCTTTCGGTACTACCTGATCACCGCGGCGAAACGCGCGTTCCAGATCTAGCCGCTCCCGCCGCTTGGTGCAGCCGCAAGGATCCTTCGGATCCTCATGGGCGAGCATGTAGGCCACTTCGGCGTCACCGCCGGCTGCCTCGTACGCCCACACCTCCCGATCGGTGATCGGATGATTTCTTTCCACCGAGCCGCCCACCACGGGCGGCTTTTCCTTTGAAGGCCCTGCCATATGAGCAAAGCTATCACCGGTATCGTCGAGCTCGGCGCGGCGATCGGCATGGGCGCGTTCCTGCTCGTTCAGCCGGAACTGGTCGCCAATCCCTTCTACATGAAGGCGATGTTCGCCCTGGGCATGGCGGGCGTGTCCAGCGAGATCGGCGCCCTTGCCGATGCGCTCACCGCCAACCGCGGGCAGAACATCACCACGCGCCAGCCCGCCGCGTTTCGCCAGATCGTTTACGGCACCCAGCGCGTGGGCGGCACGATGGTGTACCAGAGCACCACGGGATCCAGCCACGACCAGTACAACATGGTGATCGTTCTCGCCACGCATGAGGTCCATGCCATCGAGAACATCTACCTGGACGGCCGGCAGGTCTACTTCCAGGGTTCCGGCGCCGGCTGGCAGGTGCGCAACGGCTACGGCTTCGGCGGCATTGCCGACGGCAACGACCACATCGGCCCGGACGGCCAGACCTATAACTTCGGCGGTACCGGGCACAGCGGCCTATACATCGAGGCCCGCTACGGCGATCAGCCGGCCGGCGACTACATCGGCGGGCTGACGGCCAACGACCCGAACTGGGCGCCGGGGAGCGACGGCACCCCAACCCTGCAGGGCTGCTGTTACCTGTATGTCAAGATCGAGGCAAACTCCAACCTCTTTCCCCAGCTGCCCGAGATTCGGGTCACGCTCAAGGGCAAAGAGGTGCTGGATCCGCGAACCGGCCAGACGACCTACAGCAGCAACCCCGCGCTGTGCATGGCCGACTACGTAACCGATCCGGTCTGGGGACTCGACGACCTGACGGTGAACCAGGCGCAGCTGATCGCCGCAGCCAATCTCTGCGACGAGCAGGTGAACACCGCGGCCGCGGGCCCCGAATCACGGTACGCGTATCACTGGCACTTCGATACCTCCACAGGTCCAGGCGACGTGCTCACCACCATGGCGACGGCGATGGCGGCGAAGTTTTCGCGCATCGGCGGTGAGTGGTTTTTCTTCCCCGCCGTGGCCGTCGCTCCCGTGCTCGATATGGGAGCGGATGCGCTGGTGGACAAGATCCAGTGGATGCCCGCAAAGCCCTACCGCGACCGGATCAACCGGGTGCGCGGCACGTATACGGCGCCAAACTTCCCGTTCAACTGCGCCGGCGACCTTTACGACGCGAATGGCTGGTACAACGGCCGGATCCAGAACAACTTCCCGTTTGCCTTCCAACCGACGAACTATCCCGAGTACGCCGAAGATACGCTCCATGGTTACGCCGCAGACGAATACCTGACCGAAGACGGCGGCCACGTGCTCGTGAAAGAGCTCGGCCTGCCAGCCGTTCTCTCGGTCACCCAGGCTCAACGCCTCGCGAAGATCTGCCTTCGTCGCAACCGGATGCAGCAGGGAACTGGGACGCTGCGCTGCAATCTTTCCGCGCTGCAGCTCGAGCCCGGCGATACCTTCACGCTCACCTGCTCGCAGATGGGCTGGGTGAAGAAGCTGCTCGAGGTTACCGGCTTTGAATTCGTGGTCAGTCAGTCCCAGGAAGGCCCGCTGATCACCATCGAACTCACCGTCGCCGAATATGACCCGGCAATCTACGCGGATTTCCAATCGGGCGAGGAGCTGACGGTGTACGCCGTGCCGTCGGCACCAACGCAGGTTCCGTACACGCCCGCGGCGCCCACCAACATGCAGGTGACGTCCCTGGTGAACACCCAGCCGGACGGCACGCTATTGCGCACACTCGAGGTGAGCTGGGATACACCGCAGGATCCGCAGGTTAAGACGATCCAGGTGCAGTACCAACCGCAGGGCGCCAGTACCTGGTGGGATGGCGGGTCCGTCAGCGTGCTCTCGAATGCCATGCTGCTGGGCAACATCGTCAGCGGCGTGACGTACAACGTGCGGATCTGCTCGTTGCGCTCAACTGGTGCCACCTCCGGATGGGTTGAGGCAGACGGCGTTGCGACCACCTCGCTGAGCCCGGTTGTGTACCAGGGCGCCGGCATCGCCAACAGCGCGGTCAGCCTGAGCGGCACCACCGTGACGATCGCGCCTATCTCGACCACGTTGGGATCCACGCCCGTGAGCTACTTCCGGAGCGGCACCAGCGTTAGCGGCGCCACGCCGGGACAGACGAACTACGTGTATGTCGTCGACCCCACCTATGCCGGCGGTGATCCGACGCCCGTAGTCACCACCAATCAGAGCGCCTACCTCGGCAAGGTGGGCTACGTGTTGCTCGCCACGCTGCCGGCGAGCTCCGCGAACTAAGGAGACATCCGATGCAAACTATGCCTTTGCTCCATGCGTTCGCGCGCATGGAGGGTTTCTACGCGCAACTCGCGGCGCCGGACATCCCGCAGCGCGACCACAACCCCGGCGACATCTGCGACGGAAGCTTCGCGCGTGAGCAGCGGGGCTACGCCGGCGCCGACGGCCGCTTCGCGCGCTTTGCTTCGGATGACGCAGGGTTTGCAGCAATGCGGGCTCTGCTGTCCGGGCCTGGCTACCGCGGCAAGACGATCGCCGAGGTCGTCGCCCGCTACGCCCCGCCGAACGAGAACGACACCCAGCGCTATGTGGGCCTTGTCTGCGAGTGGAGCGGCCTGCCGGCCAACACGGTGATCGATGGGCATCTGGGATGACACAGCCCATCGATCAACCCTGTATGCACGCGCCCACCGCGGCCGAGCAACAGCGCGATCGCGACTACCTCGGCTGCTCGGCCGCAGCGGGCGAGTCCTGCCGCTGGGCAAAGCGATGGGATGGCGTCGCGGATCCGAAGTTTCACAGCGAGCGCATCGAGGCTGCCAGCTACGTCGAGCCGCACTCAGGCCAGGTCACAGATCAGGCCTTCGATCAGCTAGTCCTGGACAGCGGTCTGGTGTAAGCTGTGGCTGCGACGGGGTGAGCTACCCGGGCTGGAAAAGAAGGCTGTAGGCGAAAGTCTACGAATTGCCCGCTAGGTCGCACTCATTCATTGCCCGCGGTTCGGGCGCTTTCAACGAAGGGCGCAGTTTGCCCCGGGGGCTGGTCCTGGCAACCAGTAGGGCGTTCCCGTTGGGAACGCCCTCGTGATTGGAGCTGAATGCAGGACGCTTTCGAGAACTGGATGGACAACCGTGCTCGGGACGTGCGAGGGACCTGGTTTGACGGCAAGGTCGTCGGTGTAACCCAACCCGGACGGCAAGAGGCGATCGGCGCGATCGTCGAGTATGACGAGCTCACCCTGGCGCCAGAGCCGGAGAATTCTTTCGATCGCGACGCAATCGCCGTGCGCAGCCCGGCCGGCGAACAGATCGGCTACCTGGACAAGCGCCTCGCCGGCGAGATCACGCGCCGGACACAGCACCAGGGCATGGCCGTTCGTTGCTTCGTGCGCTGCGTCCGGGACACGCCGAGCGGCAAGGGGGTGAGCTTCGGGCTACTCCAGTGGAAGCAAACGGACCAACCTGCTGTACTCTGAACACAGCCACACCCAGAGGCCACCATGCGCCCACCCTTTCCCGGGGTGGGCGCATTTTTGCGTTCAAAAGTCCTGTACCGGCTTCGGCGCTGGAGGCATATTGGCATGATATAGGAACATCGCAGCTGCCGGCTTCGTATTCGTGCCGTCGAGCAGGACTATGGCCTGCTCGCCAACCTTCCAGAAGATGTTGCGATCTTGCCAGCCGGTGGCAAAAACGCTTCTGTCTTGCGCGTTAGCAACCATGGGCTTTCCGTACCTAGACAGAAAGGCCTCACCAATCGTCTTGTAAGCAGTTGCTGGAAAGAGGAACTCGATCCTGTACAGCTTCCCGTTGTAGAAGCGATAGACCATGTCGGAGACGCGGATGTTAGCCACATAGAGCCCGTCCAGGTTGGCCCTGCCCGGTGACACGTTGCAGGCGATCTCGCCCGGCGCCAGATCTCCACCAGGGTCTCCAGGAAACCCGCGCATCTCGTCGGTGCACAACGGTGTCGGAACTTGCTCGGTTTTCGATTTGTCCTGAGCACCGCGCCAGTTCGGTTTTCCCGTGTTGACGAAGGTGAAGTCAGTTGCGTTGGCAGCCTTGAACACAGGCAGGGGTTCACCGAGGTAGTTGCCCTTGAAACTGAAGACGCCGTTGGGGATCTCGACCTTTGGCGCTTCTTGTGGGCACAAGGGCGCAATCCCGGCGGCTACTAGGGCCGTGACACTTAACTTGGCAAGAAGCATGTGCCAGAGGATGCCGTGTCGTTCCGCACCAGGTCAAGGGTACTTTGGAGAGTGTCCCTACAATTGCCCCTACAGCAGAAAGCCCACCCTCTTCGGGCGGGCTTTTAAGTTGCTGCAAAGCTTGGAGCACCGGGTCGGGATCGAACCGACGAATACTGGTTTTGCAGACCAGCGCGTTAGCCACTTCGCCACCGGTGCTTGTGAGGTGCTCGGTTCTTGGTGCTCAGTTCTCGGTTGAGGACGTCTTCAACTGAGAACCGAGCACTGACCACCGAGCACCGTTACTGCGGCTGCGCGGTGGTGCGCAGGTATGGCTTCACTGTTTTGTAGCCGGGGAAGATCTTGTCGGCTTCTTCATTGCTGACAGCACCCGTAATGATGACGTCATCGCCCTGCTTCCAGTTGGCTGGCGTGGCGACTTTGTGCTTCGCGGTGAGCTGCATGCTATCGAGCACGCGGAGCACTTCGTCGAAGTTGCGGCCGGTGGTCATGGGGTAGGCGAGGTGCAGCTTGATCTTTTTGTCGGGGCCGACGACGAAGACGGTGCGGACGGGGGCGTTGTGCGCGGCGGTGCGGCCACCTTCAACGTCGCCGGCATCGGCGGGCAGCATGTCATACAGCTTCGCGACCTTCAGCTCGGGGTCGCCGATCATGGGGTAGCGGACAGGCGTGCCGCCGACGTCTTCGATGTCCTTGGCCCACTTGGCGTGGCTTTCGACGGGGTCGAGCGAGAGGCCGATGACCTTGGCGCCGCGCTTGGCGAACTCGGACTCGAGGTTGGCCATGGCGCCGAGCTCAGTGGTGCAGACGGGCGTGAAGTCCTTGGGGTGCGAGAAGAGCACGGCCCAGTTGTCGCCGATCCACTCATGAAAGTGGATGGTGCCCTGCGTGGTTTCAGCGGTAAAGTCTGGAGCGATATCGTTGATGCGGAGTGACATCGATGCCTTTCCTGTGTGGGAGCGTCGTTCCGCTCCGAGCTTGCAATCGTTGGATTCCGTTTTGGCCCTGAGGGATCCGTTGCGGCCGGGAAATGCAAAACCCACCCGGCGTGGCCTGGGTGGGTCTGGACTTGCGCTGACGTCGAGTTACCGTCTGGTTTCGCCTATCCACTCACCCCTGCCGGGCCGCAGCAACAGCAGCGGCAACCACAGCAGCAGAAGGTCGGGATGGCAGCGAAAGTGCGCATAGCGAGGAAGATGCACCGCGGGGCAGGTTGGCCCGCTGCGGTGAAACCAAGGTACGGAAGCGGGGCGGCGGTGTCAACTAGTGGCTAGTGGCTAGTGGCTAGTGGCTAGTGGCTAGTGCTAGTGCTAGTGCTAGTGCTTGGTGCTCGGTGCTCAGTGCTCGGTGGTTGGTGCTGTTGCTCGGCGCCTGGTGCTCGGTGGTTTGTGGTTGTGGGCGTTGGCTTGTTGGCTCGCTAGACTCTTGGCATGAGTCGTTTGCTGGCGTATAGCGTGCTGGATGTGTTTGCGGAGCGGCCTTTGGAGGGCAATCCGCTGTGTGTGTTTCATGATGGGCGTGGGTTGAGCGATGCGGAGATGCAGGCCTTGGCCCGTGAAACCAATTCGTCGGAGACGACGTTTGTGCTTCCTGCGGAGGACCCCGATGAGGACCGTCGTGAGGGCGTGCGGGTGCGCATCTTTACGACGCAGGAGGAGCTGCCGTTTGCGGGCCACCCGACGCTGGGGACGGCGAGCTGGTTGCGGCTGCACCATGCGCCTGTGCGCGGGGCTGAGACGGTGACGCTGCGGCTGAAGGTAGGGCCGATTCCGGTGAGCTTTGAGGCGGGTGCTGCTGCCGGGGCGCCTGAAGGGCACGTGGCCGGCGGCGACGTGGCCGGCAACGACATGGCTGGCGTGTGCGTCCTTGGCATGCCTGGGGCTGACACGCATATGGCTGGCG
>CAXTRU010000094.1:0-10480 GCA_964246665.1 uncultured Acidobacteriaceae bacterium | reverse complement strand
AGTCTACACCGCGCATCCGGGTACTGACGTGGCTCGTCCTGCGCCGCACACAAACTGTGCTGAGCCGTCCTCGACGGGATACATCAACCGTCGCTTGTCGGTGATCGCCATCGTCGGCACGCCGAAGTCTGGCAGCGACGTGGAACCGCAAAGGCCATCCCGTCGTACCATCGACCGAGTACTGTACAGCCTGCGCGAAGCGGGCTGACTGAGGCGCAAGAACCGATGCAAAGTCGTATTGTAGGCACCACGATGCCCGTGCTGGAGCTGCTGCTGGCACCCGGCGAAAGTGTCATCTCCGAAGCTGGCGAACTCAGCTGGATGTCGCAAAGCATCGCCATGACCACCCACACGCAGTTCGGCGGTGGCGGCGGCTTCTTCGGCGCCATCAAGCGCATCGCCGGCGGCGGCACCCTCTTCATGACCGAGTACCAGGCGCAGGGCTACCAGGGCGAGGTCGCCTTTGCGACCAAGATCCCCGGCCACATCCTGCCCATTGAAGTGAGCCCTGGCCACGAGTTCATGATTCATCGTCACGGCTTCCTGTGCGCCACGCCGCAGATCCAGCTCGGCGTCGGCTTTCAGCAGTCGCTCGGTGCCGGCATCTTCGGCGGTGATGGCTTTCTGCTGCAGAAGATCACCGGCAACGGCACGGCCTGGCTGGAACTCAGCGGTGAGGTGGTAATCCGCGATCTACGGCCCGGCGAAACGTTGCGTGTGCATCCGGGCCATGTCGGCGCGTTTCAGTCGCAGGTCGCCTTCAACATCACGCGCATCCAGGGTATTCGCAACATGTTCTTCGGCGGCGACGGCATCTTTCTGGCCGCGCTCACCGGACCCGGCCGTGTGTGGCTGCAAACACTTCCGCTGGTGAACCTGGCGCACGCGCTGCGGCCCTACCTGCCCACCGGGAGCGGAAGCACACGCGAGGTCGGAACCGGCGCCGCGATCGGCGGCATCGTGAGCTCGCTGCTGGACCAGTAACGTCTCACCTTGGCAAACACGGCATGCGCTCGCGGTTTTGTTGCGGACAGAGGCCGCGCTTGCGTGCGCTGCCTGCATCAGGTAGACAGGACGCAAGCGAGCCATGGCGACGACAGCGACATCCACCGCAGCAAGCTCCCCGGCAAACACCATGGCTGCGTCACCGGACCGCCTGCTGTCCTTGGACGTGCTGCGCGGCTTCACCATGGCAGCCATGGTGCTGGTGAACGACCCTGGTTCCGGCGCGATCTACACGCAGCTGGACCATGCGGACTGGAACGGCGCGACCTTCACCGACATGATCTTCCCGTGCTTCATGGTGATGGTGGGCGTGGCGACCACGCTGTCCTTCAGCTCTCGCCTGAACCGCGGCGCCACGCATCGCAGCCTGGCATTGCATACGGTGCGGCGCGGTGCGCTGATCATCCTTCTCGGGCTGCTGCTCAATTTCGTCTTCACGTTGAACTTCGCGCACCTGCGCTACCCGGGAGTCTTGCAGCGCATTGGCCTTTGCTACGCGCTCGGCGCCCTGCTGTACCTCGCCCTGCCCGGGCCGGACCAGGGACACTGGCGACGCTTGCGCGAAGGCGTCATCGCGGGCGTTGCAGTCTTCCTGCTGGTGCTCTATTGGTTGCTGTTGAAGTTCTATCCCACGCCCGGCTTTGGCGCCGGACATATGGACAGCTTTGCCAGTCTGCCGGCCGTGGTGGATCGTGCAGTCTTCGGCGTCAACCACATCTATCGCTGGGCCACGACCCCGGGCATGGCTGGGCCCACCTATGATCCGGAAGGTGTGCTTTCCACCTTGCCCGCGCTGACCAATGTGCTGTTCGGCATCCTCGCGGGCGAGCAGCTGCGGTCCAACCTGCCGCGCCGCAAGCAATGTGGCGTGCTGGCGACCATGGGCACAACGTTGTGGCTGGCGGGCCTCGGCCTCAGCTACTGGATGCCGCTTAATAAAAAGCTTTGGACCAGCACCTTCGCCCTGTTCACGTCGGGCATTTCGATCCTATGCCTCGCGGGGCTGCTTTATCTCATCGACATCCGCCGTATTCGCCGCGGGTGGGGCTTTTTGCTGATTTTCGGCACCAACGCGATCCTTGCGTATGTGCTTTCCGACGTTGTGGGTTGGGTGTTTGGGCGTGTTCGAGTCCATGTAGCGGGCCACAGAATGAACCTGCACACCCTGCTCTTCCACGAACTTTTTGAGACCTGGATGTCGCCCAAGATGGCGTCTCTGGGCTTTGCCCTGTTGTATGTGTTTGTGGTTGCGGCGCTGGTGTACCCGCTCTATCGCAAGCGCATCTTCCTGCGGATCTAAACGTACAACCGCGAGACGCTGCGGTTCGCGTGCAAGCCTTCGGATGCCGGCACGCGTTGATGGGGCGCACACCGGCCCACCAAGCCTTCAGACCGGTCTGCATCCAACGCTGGGTGATGGCTATCGCAGCACCTGAAGCTCCCCCGACGACGAAACGTAAGCGCCCGACAACCCACGCCAGCGAACCCAAAGCGCCGGCCGTCGCCCCTGTGCCCTGGACCAAACTGCTGGCCGAGGCGCGCAAGCACTTCAGCATCAAGGGCTTTCGCCCTGGTCAGCGCGAGATCCTGGAAGCCATCTTCACGGGCAAAGACGTGCTCGGCATCCTGCCCACCGGCGGCGGCAAATCATTCACGTATCAGCTTCCATCGCTTTTTCTGGAGCGTCCCGTCCTGGTCGTGTCACCGCTGATCGCGCTGATGCAAGACCAGCAGGAGCACGCCGCGGAAGCCGACATCGTAGTCGACAAGATCGACTCGACGGTCAGCTCAAAAACCGCGCACGCCACCACGGAACACCTTGAAGGCCACACTTCACAGCTGATCTACACCACGCCCGAACAGCTACAAAATCCCGAGTTTGTCGCCGAACTGAAACATGCCGGCGGTATCGGCCTGTTCGTCGTGGATGAAGCGCACTGCATCTCGCAGTGGGGCCATGATTTTCGCCCGGCCTACCTCGGCTTGGGTATGGCGCGCGAGCAGCTCGGCAATCCACCCGTGCTTGCGCTCACCGCGACGGCCACGCAGGAGGTCATCGACGAAATTCAGCAAGTGCTGCACATGCACGAAGCCGTGTGCGTCAACACCGGCTCAGAGCGCACCAATCTCCATCTTGCCGTGATGCCCACCGTGAACAACGACGCCAAGCTGGCGCGCATTGGCGCGATGCTGGACAAGGAAGAAGGTACGGGGATCATCTACACCGCGTCCGTGCGCTCTGCCGACGAGTTGCATGACTGGCTAAAGGAGCATGGCATCGCGGTGGGCCACTACCACGGCAAGATGAAGACCAAGGACCGTGAGCAGGTGCAGCAGGAGTTCATGGAAGGCAAGCACAAGGTGATGATCGCGACCAAGGCCTTCGGTCTTGGCATCGACAAGCCGGATATTCGCTTCGTCTTTCACTACGAATTTCCTGACTCGCTGGAAACATATGCGCAGGAGTCTGGACGCGCTGGCCGCGACGGTCTGCCTTCGCGCGCGGTGCTGTTGTACCGCCTGGAAGACAAGCGTATCCAGACGTACTTCCTTGCAGGGCGCTATCCGCATGCAAGCGAAGTCTCGGCGGTGCTGGAAGCCTTGGCGCTCGGTCGCAAACTGCCCAGCGTGGAAGCTAAGGAGCAGGCCACGAGCGCAGACGCGGCGTCCGAAGACGACGCTGCGAGCGACACCAATAATGCTGAGGCGCCGGAAGCGCCGGAGCCGAACTCTGACGAAGGCATCCAGGCAAGCGCGTCCACCGTGGCGGATGCGTTGCGATCCACCAAGGCCTTGGCGTTGAACGTGAAGACTATTGCCGAGTATGCCGATGTTGGCCAGAAGCGCACGCAGGTGATCCTGTACATGCTGGCCGACGCCGGCCTTGTGCGCCGTGCCCGCGGCGGCTATCGCCTAAGCGTCGCAACGCCGCCCACCGAAGACGAAGTCGCCGCCCTGCTGAAAAGCTACGAGGAGCGTGCCGAGCACGACAAGCAGCGCTTGGCCGACATGATGCACTACGCCGAAACCGCGGGCTGTCGCACACAGATTCTGCGGCAATACTTCGGCGAAGAGCTCGGCGAGCCGTGCGGGCGATGTGACAACTGCGAGCGTGGGCTGGCGGACACCGATGCCGAACTGCGCGCCGCCGAAGAAGCGCGCGAAGGCCGCCCGAAGCTCCGGCAGGAACCTGTGCCCGATACCCCGCCCGATCCCTCCGCGGGACAGCAAGACGCGCACGGCACCACCGTCATCCAAACCGGCCACGGCGCCATCCACACCACCGCCCCCGAAACCATCGTCCGTTCCGAACCGGAGAAGTTCCAGCGCGGCGACCGCGTTCGCCACACCCGCTTTGGCATCGGTGAGATCAAGGACATTCACGGCAAGAATGCGTTGGTGCGCTTCCTCAAGCAAGGAGAGAAGAAGCTCTTAGTGGACTTCCTGGAGCCTGCGGAGTAGGCGTTTGCAAAGGCTCCGCTTCAAGCCTGTTGCAGTTCTATACCGAGCACCGTATCTTACATTCAGGCGTGTCCGCCCGCGGGCTGGCGAACGGACACGGTGACTTAGCGATGGAAGATCGACTTCAGTAGCTCGATCACCAGCGCCACGACGATCGGACCGAGGATCATTGCCGCTTTCGCGGGTATCTCGACCGACCACCTACAACGCAGCTTTATGGGCTGCACCGCATCACCACCTCTCCAGAGCAAAGAAATTGCCCCAGGTTCCAGCCTGGGGCACATCTCACCCGTCTACGGCGAGATGTCGGTGTGCCCATGCTGTGCGCCGAGATGTGCCCGTCTAGAGTGGCTCTCCCATTCTCACTGAAGCAACGCAGGGTAGCGATACCTCTTTCGTTCAGCGGCAGTAGTCGCACAGCTGCCCGAAGCGCCTACCATGTCCCTGTACACTTGTCGTTGACCATGTACAAGCGCGTTCTTCTCAAGATCTCAGGCGAAGCCCTGGCCGCGGGCCGCGGCTTTGGCGTTGATGCCGTGTTTATTCAGGCTGTGGCCCAGGAGATTGCGGAAGTTGCGCGCATCGGCTGCGAGATCGGCGTTGTTGTCGGGGGCGGTAATTTCTTTCGCGGCGTGGCGGAGCAGGCAGTCGGCATGGACCGCGTGGCCGCCGACCATATGGGCATGCTCTCCACCGTCATCAATGCCATCGCGCTGCAGGACGCCATCGAGAAGACGGGCCTGCATTGCCGCGTAATGAGTGCGATCGAAATGCATGAGGTGGCCGAACCGTATATTCGCCGCCGCGCCATCCGGCACCTGGAAAAAGGCCGCATCGTGATCTTCGCGGCGGGCACCGGCAACCCTTACTTCTCCACGGACACCGCGGCGAGCCTACGTGCCATGGAGATTGGCGCGGATGTGTTGCTGAAAGCCACCAGCGTGGACGGCATCTACACCGCCGACCCTAAGAAAGTGGCCAATGCCACCAAGTTTGAAACCATCACCTACATGGACATCCTGCGGCTGGGCTTGCGCGTGATGGACACCACGGCCGTCAGCCTGTGCAAGGACAACAGCCTGCCGTTGATCGTGTTTTCCATGCGCGAAAGCGGCAACATTCTTCGCGTGGTGCAGGGCGAAAAGCTGGGCTCGCTGGTCACGGCCTGAGCCCGTTTCATGCCTAATCGCCGGGGGAGAACTCGTTGTCCTCCCTGGCCAGGCGCCGCGCTAATAGCGCGAACCCGGTAAACAGCAGTACATACGGAAGCGACCCGAGCAGCGACCCGATCGCCTCCAGCGGGTAGCGCGCCCCTGCCGGTACCTGTGCCAGCTCACGTGCATTTGCCAGCACAAACATGGCCAGCAGCGCCGCCACCAGCACCAGCGAAAAGGCAAACAATTGCGCCCTGCGAGCCATGTCTTTGCCCGGACTACGACTAGCCAGCACCCGCAACGCCGGCGGCGCCAGCAGCGCTGAAAGGATCAGCAGGATCAGCAGCGTGACGCTGAAGTTGAACCACGGACTGCGTAGAATCGCGGTTCCGCCATGGTGAGCAAGAAAGGGCGTCACCCAGCTCATCACCAGCGCGGCCACGGCGTACACGGCCAGCCCGCGAAGGGCCAACTCCAGGATGCCGCCCCGGTGTTGCGCCAGGGCAGGGCCCATGGTGGCCGTGGGTTTGTTGGCGCGCTCCATGTAGGCCTGCACAAGCGCCGCCGTCGCCACAAAGGCGCTGCTGTACAGCAGCAGCCGCAGGAAGTACGTCAACCACGTAAGCAGCACCGCGGCAATCGTTGTGCTCTCCACGGCGGAGGAGGACATCGGCCCATGCACCACGGTGCCGCCGAAGACGGATTGTTGTGCCGTGGTGTGCAGGATGATTGCGTGCAACAAACCGATACGGCCAAGGTTGATCAGATAGCCGGCCAGGTCCGCCATCAGCACAGGGAGCCAAAGCGCGGGTCGCCGCCGCAAGATCTCCACCAGGTCCCGCCAAAGCTCGCCCATCCACTCCTCCGCGAAACTCATCATACGCAGGCAATCGGTTGGGGCTATCCCGCAAAAGCGCAATGGTGCGACATTTCAGACAGCGGCGCGGCGCTGCTTCCACCAGCCCTGGATGACCTGCTGGCACGGGTGCTCCACCCAGCGGCGCACCGCCATGGCCAACAGCACCACAAAGACGTAGCTGATCCAGGGATCAAACGGCTGCACATGCAACCGTTCCGCCACATGGTGCCATTGCAGCAGTTGAAAGACGTTGAAGTGCAGCAAGTACAGCGCGTAGGTGGACGTGCCCACGGCCACCAACGGCCGGATGGAGAAGATTCGCGCCAACGGACTGACCCCGGCCAGGCCCAAGATCACCAGCGACCACACCGGTGTGAACAGGCCGCCGTGCACCAGAATGTAGGGCACATTCGGCGCAACGTGGTAGACGGCCACCCAAGCAAGCAGAAAACCCACGAGCCCCGTCCACAGGCGTCCCTGCATCTGTAGCTTGGCGGCATCATGCAGCCGCCCCAGCGTCAAGCCGGCAAGAAAGGTGCACAGGTACGCCACCGGCGTGTACTTCAACACGCTGAGCCAAAGGCCGTCGCTATACCGTGTAACGGGTTGCTGCAGATGGTCCGGATTGGTGAGCCAGTACGTCATGTGCGGCACTAGGCCAAGGCACCAGAAGCCGAGGACCATGGCCGCAAGCTTCCATGGGCTCTTGGGCCAGCGCAGCTTCAGCAACCACGGGAACGCGATGTACAGCACGACCTCGCACGAGAGCGTCCAGCTCACGGTGTTCCAAAACGTGGCCAGTTGCGGAGAAAAGCCTTGCATCAGCAGCGGGGTCAGGATGGCGCCCGCCCAGAACTGCCCATGCGGACGCGCGCGCCACTCCAGCATCAGCATGGGAATGCTGACCAACATGGTGAGCAGATACACCGGATAAAGCCGCGAAAACCGCGCCATCCAGAAGTCGGCCTTGCGCACGCCGCCTTCGCGATGCGCGTAGTTGTAGCTAAGGATGAAGCCGGAGATCAGAAAGAAAAAGCTGACAAACACATAGCCGATGTTCACCAGCGGGTACAGCGTTACCGACGGATGCTTCGCCCAGGTGAGCCCAGCCGGCGTGAAATGAAACATCAGGATGGTGAGCGCCAGCAGCGTTCTCAGGCCAGTCAGGGCTGGCAGTGGCGGACGGCGTTCCACCGCTTGTACGCGCGGCGGCTGCATCGCGAGCGCAGGCTCTCCGGTGGAGGTCGGCGCCTCGGGTTCTTGCACTTGCAACGGGCTCACCTCCCCTTGGACGCGCACGGCCCTGTGTGAGTTCCGTGGAATGTGGCTTTACTGCAGCTGCACATGGGCAAACCCGAGGCCTTCCAGCATGGCACGCACGGTTTCCCGCGCATTGCGGCTTGCGGCGTCAAGGATGCCATCCTTCAGCGCAGCCCCCTGAAGCTCGCCCTGCGCACGGACGCGGGTGGCGGACTCGAGGTTGGGGTCCGCACTCACGAACAGGCCCGTGTCCCGCGCGTACACGCGGGTCTTGGCGTTGTCGATCGTGGTGACGAACACCTCGCTGGGCGGCAGCACCAGCCGAATCGAACGGCCATCGCGGCCCTCGGTGATCCCCACACTTTCCGGCTTCAGCTTGCTGAAGTCGATGCCGGCGACCGTCTGCCCATGCACAATCATCAGCAGCTTGTCGCCGGCTAACGCGTCCGGCAAGATCGGGTTGGACTCGTGGCTTTCGATCACGGTGTCCAGCGAGTACACCACCGTTTCCAGGCGGTTCAGGCGTTGGATCTTCTCCACAACGTCAGGCGCCGATACCGTCACCAGCGGCCGCCCGGTGATCAGGCTCGCCAGGTGGCCGGCCAAGCCCGCGCGGGCATTGTGAACAAAAAAGCCAAGCGCGGCTGCCCCCAGCGCCACGGCGAGCACAACACCCACCAGCGCACCGGCAGGCTGCCGCCCCCGCGAAGCATATTGATATTGCGTGGTCACCTAGGCCCATCCTACGACGGCCGGGGGCCTTGCAGGAACGTGGCGTTTAGTGTGCATCCAGCTCCACCTTGCCCACGACCCGCGGTGGCCGCTTCAACAGAAACACAAGCGGTAATAACGCGATCAACAGGTAAGTGAACATCCGGTACTGGTCCATGTAGGCCAGCAGTTGCGCCTGCTCCCGTAAGCGGCCATAAAGCAGCGTCATGCCCGCGTAGCCCTGGTTGGCATTGGCCACGCCCTGGGCGCCGGTCACGGCCTGCATGGCCGCCTGTGCGGCCGGGTTGGACGCTGTAAGGTTGGCGGCCAGATAACTCTGGTGCGCCTGCGCCGTGCGCTGCAAAAATGTGCTCGAAAGCGCAATGCCGATCGACCCACCCTCGTTCCGCACCAGCGCATAAATACCTGCGGCATTGGAGCTCTGGTTGGCGGGCAGGAAGCGAAACATGATGGTGCTGAGCGGCACAGTCGTCATACCCAGCCCGAGCACCTGCACCACACGCGGCCAGATCAGGTTGGTTTCCGCCACCTGCAAGTTGCCCAACGACAACCACCACGTGCCCATGATGAGTGTGATGATGCCGCAGAAGATCAGCCTTCGCGCGTCCGTGCCTTTGCTCAGCAACCACCCGACGATGGGGACCTCCACCATCGTCACCAGGCCCGCGGGCGACACCGCCAGGCCAGCCTGCGTGGCGTTGTAGCCCATCAACTCCTGCATGAACTGCGGAAGCAAAAACGTGGACGCATACAGTGCGGTATAGACGCCCAGCACAATCAGGCAGCAGAACGCGAAGTTGCGCTCCTTCAGCAGCCGCAGGTTGACCACCGGGATGTCGGTATAGAGCTCCCAAAAGATGGCGCCCACGAGGCAGGCGACGGCCACAAACGCGGCCCAGCAGATGAAGCTGTTGCCGAACCAGTCGAGCTCCTGTCCCTTGTCGAGCACGATCTCAAGCGAGGCAAGGCCGATGGACACAAGCGCCAGGCCTGTCCCATCGATGCGCAGCTTTTTGCCCTTGTTCGCGAGCCGCGCCAGGGTGAGGTGCGCGGGGTCATGCAGCACGATGCGTGTGAAGAACGCGCACAGGATGCCGACCGGGATGTTGATGTAGAAGATCCAGCGCCACGAATAATTGTCGGTGATCCAGCCGCCAAGCGTTGGCCCAAGTACCGGGGCACACAGGATGGCCACGGTGTACACGGCCATGGCCATGCCGCGCTTTTCACCCGGAAAAGCGTCGGCCAAAATAGCTTGCACACTGGGCTGCAGACCACCGCCGGCCAATCCTTGCAGCACGCGAAACACAACCAGCATGCCCAGCGTGGGAGCAAGGCCGCAGGCCGCGGAAAAGACCGTGAATAGTGTTACAGAGATCAGGTAAAAGTTCTTGCGGCCAAGCACGGACGAGATCCAGCCCGAGATCGGCAGAATGATCGCGTTGGCGACCAGGTAGCTGGTCAACACCCACGTGGACTCGTCCTGCGAGGCCGAAAGCGAGCCGGCAATATGCGGCAGCGCCACGTTGGCAATCGAGGTATCGAGCACTTCCATGAACGTGCCCATGGTGACGACCAGCGCAATAATCCACGGGTTGAAGATCCTGTCCGGTGTCAGCGCGGGTGGCGCCGCTGAGCGCGGCGGGTCCAGCGGCACATTGGGCTCGAAGCGCGTGGCCGCGGGCGCAAGCGACTCTTCGGCATGCGCGACGGCGGCTTCCGCGATGTCGTTCGCGGAGGCGTCGTGGTCCTCAGTCGCTTCGGGTTCGGTGCCGGTATGTTCCGGCGGTTCCAGGACTGACTCTTCGGTCATGAAACTGACTCCAGGGTCATTAGAGCAGGTTTAGGCAGGATGGGATGCAGAGCTTTTCGCCCGCCGGATGTGCTAGGGTGTGCACGTGCCCGCCCTCGCCGTCACCCCTGGCCGCCCCCGCCGCAACGACGCCCTGGGCGCGCTGCGCCGCGAGGCCATCATCCATGCGGCCATCCGCCTGTTCGGCCGTAAGGG
>CAXTRU010000093.1:6988-10692 GCA_964246665.1 uncultured Acidobacteriaceae bacterium | reverse complement strand
CCTTTGCGCATTCGTTTGTGGCGTTGCCCTATCTGGTTATTGAGGCCATTGCGGACGGCCTAACGTCCGTGCTTGCGCAGGCTCTGCTCGCCGCGGGCATGCCGGGCATGGTCACCATCCTGCAAGGGGTTGGCCTCGCCACCTCCATCCCTCTGCTGTACTTCCTCATCCCGCGGTATGGCCTGCAGGGAGCCGCCGCCGCTCTGATGATCTCGACCTTCTGCCGGTTCCTGCTTGTTCTGCTCAACTTCCCGTTTCGCTTAAAGGTGCGCCCGCCAGGTTTGCTGATGTCCCGTGAGGAGCTGCTGGCCTTTGTTGGGAGGCTTTCGGCGCCCTTCCGTGCAGCGTCCTAGGGCGCTGATTCCCATGCCGCAGCACACCAACGGTGCATCCCCAACGCGAGCCAAACAGAGGTTTGCTCGGCACCCGGCAAGACCAGAAACAAGCTGAGTAAGTAACCGTTCCACGAAACTTAAGTGTTTGCGAATGAAACCAACGATCAAGCTCTTCCTAGGTAAGGTAGAGGTATCGACTCTCGCAAGAGAACACGGCACAGGGTGACTCTTGTGCGTTTAGAAGGAAGAGCTTCACATGCGCGATGAACCCTCTTCGCCAAAAACTGGGACGGCCCGCAAACAGCTGAACACCTTGCAAGCGGGGCGTGCCTTCGCTTGTCTGGCGGTGGTACTTTTTCACGCCAACGACATGCTTTCGCTTCCAAAATATCTTGGGCATGATGTGGCCACGGTCGCTCGTGCGGGCAGTTCAGGTGTGCAGTTCTTCTTTGTGCTGAGCGGCTTTGTCATCCTCTTAGCGCACCAGAACGACCTGGGCCGGCCTGCGAAGCTGCGCGACTTCGCCTGGAAGCGTTTCCGGCGGCTGTACCCCCCGTTGTGGATCCTCCTTCTGGTGCTCACGCCCGTCTTCTTCATCGTGCCGTCCTTCGGCAAAGGCGGCGAACGAAACCCCGTACATATCCTGCTCGCCTTTTTGATCGCTCCCGCGCCCTACGAGCGTCTGGTCACACCGGAGTGGACGCTGAGGCACGAGGTGGTCTTTTATCTCGTTTTCGCGCTCATGATTGCGAACAAGCGGATCGGGTTTGCCCTTCTCACCTGCTGGCTCGTGTTGAGCGCCGTGTTGCCGCTCAGGTATGTCAGCTTTCCGGTCAACTCGTTGTTTGCCGTCAATCACCTCCTGTTTGCGATGGGCATGTTGGCGTGTTTTGCCTTCCGCAAGTTCGATCTGCGCCGGGGTCAGGCATGGCTCCTGACCGGCGCTGGATCGCTGGTTTTCCTCCTTGCGTGGGCCGTTCGCTCTTCGCGACCCGATTGGTTTCTTCGCTCCATTGACCTTTGCTTCGGGCTGGGCGCCACCCTGCTCATCCTGGGCCTGGCGGTCCTGGAGCGGCGCGAGCACATCGTCGTTCCGGCATCGCTTGTGTTTCTGGGCGAAGCGTCGTACAGCATCTACCTCGTCCACGATCCCTCGATTTCGCTTTGCACCAAGCTGCTGCTCCATGCACATTTTTTGCTCCCGGACTGGGGCATTATGCTGACCGTCGCTCTTGCCGGTGTGCTCGTCGGCACGTTGTTTCACCTTTGGTTGGAGCGACCTCTGCTCAGGCATATCCCGAATACCTTGAGGAGACCCGTTCCGTTTCCCTCCCCTTTACGCAACACAGCGGCAGTGGAAGGCTCGGCCTACTCGTTCCCCAAAGAGTGACACCAACACACGCTGCCCTCTTAGCTGCAGCCATCTCTTTCACCCCAGACAAGCAACAAGATCAGTCCCCGAAGCGGTACCGAGGAGCACGCAACCATGAAAGCCCTTCTCATCACTCCCAAAATCGTGCGCAACGATGGCCAAGGACGAGTGAACTACGAGATCAGCCGCGCCGCCTTGGACGCCGGCATCGAGATGACCTTTCTTGTTTCCCGATGCGCGCCGGAGATCGCGAACCATCCCAAGGCGCGGGTTGTCACCTATGCCCATCCATGGCTGCCGCTTGAACTGCTGCGCGGGATGGCGTTTGCCGTGCAAAGCTGGTTTTGGCTGTTGCGCAACCGGCGGACCTTCGATGTCGTGCATACCAACGGCTTCACCACCTGGACGAAGGCGGATATCAACTCCGTGCACTTCGTGCACACGGCCTGGCGGACGAGCGAATGGTTTCCCTTTCGACGTTGGTGGAACAAGCCGTACTTCGCATATCAGGTGGCGTATACGCGGGTCTACTCCTGGCTTGAGCGTGTCGCGTTCCGCTCATCGCGAAAGATTGTCGCCGTGTCCAACACCGTGGCAGACGAGTTGAAGCGCATCGGCGTTCCACCCGGCAAGGTGCAGGTCAACTTCAATGGTGTGGACCCTACAGAGTTCCGTCCCGGGCAGGCGGACCGTGCAGCCTTCGGCCTCCCTGCCGACGTGTTTCTAGTGTTGTTCAGCGGAGACATCAAAACGCCCCGCAAGAATGTAGAAACAGTGATTCGCGCGCTGAGTCACGCGCCGGACATCCACCTTGCTGTGGCCGGTGTGCTGGAAGGAAGCCCGTACCCGGAGTTGGCAAGGACCTTGGGTGTTCAGGACCGCGTTCACTTCCTCGGTTTCGTGAAGGACATGCCGAACCTGATGCGGTCTGTGGATGTGTTCGCCTTTCCGTCACGCTATGAGGCTTGCAGCCTTGTGCTTCTTGAGGCTCTCGCAAGCGGGCTCCCCGTGATCACCGCGGAAAAAGCGGGTGGCGCCGAGCTGGTCGGCAAGGGAGGTTTGCTGCTGAAGAACCCGAACGATGCCGTTACTCTCGCCGAATGGTTGCAGGCCCTGGTCGAAAATAAGGAGCGGCGGGAGGAGATGGGACGCGAAGGAAGACGCATCGCCTTGGCAAATACCTGGACCGCGATGGCGGCCCGGTATCTCCAACTTTACGAAGCGGTTACGCATGAGGGCGCATCGGCCGCGGGCTGAAACGGCTCCCGGAGCCTCTTTCTGAACGCCCGGTCGTTGCGAAACATCTCGTGAATTTCAACATGCAGTGGCAAGTCGCAGAGCACACGGTGCCAGACTGGTACCCAGCGGCGAGATCACACGAACTTACCAAAGGGATTCCTCAGATGGACCAAGGCTAAATCACGGTCGTGGGATGGGAACGCTCCTCTGCTGACGGTAGGCTCAGCCGTACCAAAAGGGGACCCACGTTGAAAAAGCTTTGGCCTGCACTTCTTGTTTCTATGTTGTTTCCACAACACACACCCGCCCAAACCTCCTCAGAGGTTGACCACTACAACGTCGTGGCGCCGGTCCGTGCGACGGATCTCGCATCGGGCCTCGGAACAAACGTCACGGCAAATGATGAGGCGGAGTTTCAACTCGCAGCGGCTGCAGGGATGAGTTATGTGCGCTTCGATGCGCCCTGGGACACCGTGGAGTCCTACAGCAAACCCGGTACCTACACCGTGCCGGCCATCGTGGCTACAGGCTTCCAGCTGGCCGCGAAATACCACCTCGGCGTCTACGTCAACGCGCTCTACGGCCCGCCGTCGACCGTTCTGGCCCAGACGACCACCGCGACCGCAACGCCCGTCGGCGCGCGTACCATGCAACTGAGCAACGCGGCTGCCCTTGCGGCTGCTGTTCCGGGCCAGACCTACATCCAGTACCAGGGCCGGTCCTTTGTCATCGGCAATACGCAGTTCGGCATGGGCGCC